>CACYEG010000054.1 GCA_902773365.1 uncultured Erysipelotrichaceae bacterium | reverse complement strand
TTGTGATGCATTCGCTATACCTGGTATTATCATCAACATACACGCTAATAAAAATATTATTTTCTTCTTCATCTTAATCCTTCTTTCACATACTTACTATTTTTTAAATATATCAAATAATTTATTTGACGTTTCACCCGAACTTGAAATAATTCCCAATTTTGCTAAAAAACTGTCCAAAACCATTTGATGGTCTTTTCTCTCATCAAGCGGTGGTATGTTATAAAACATGTTAACTTTTGCTTCATATTCAAATTCTTTAACATCACTCGTTGTCAATAAGCTCTTATTTAAAACTATTTTTTTATTCTTTATCTTTTCTAAAGCTTGTCTATCTCTTCTCATAAGAGTATTTAATTTAATTGTACTTGGCTCTAATAGATAGATAACTTCATCACAAATGTCTTTATTCTCGATACCAGAATTATTTATATCTATAAATACATAATCGAACTGTTTAAACTTATTTTTGACATTATCAAACTGATCGATAGTAACACTCATTAGCTCGCCATCGTTAAAATAGCTAAAATCATTTGAATTTAGTTCAACTGCAAGTACTTTCTTACCTTTTAATTGTTTCTTTAACATATATACAAGCGTAGTCGATCCAGCATCCACCGTAAGGTCTTTGAATCCTATTATTCTTGTGTTGACAAAGCCACTTTCGCCACTATCAGAAGTATCAGTTGAAGCAATAAAAGTGTTGTTATTTTGTTGTTTTTCTGGTTTTACACTGCTTAATTTTTCTTCATCTTCATTAGCTAAGTCATGATATTGTGCAACATCTCTATAACTATTAGGATTTTCCATTAAATAGGTTATACCCGAGATATCTCTTGTAAAATTATAAATACCAAGACTTATAATTTTAGATAAAAAAGTATTGGTAATTCTAGGATCGTCATCTAAAAATAATATAATTTTTGACGCATCAAAGCTTGCGCTTAGTTTTTGTAAATTCGATACATTAAATCTATCTTTTATAGCAGTTATATCTAGTATCATGCGATTAAAATAGAAATTAGAAAAAGTGCTAATTATTTCATCAACACTGTATTCGCCATCCAACTTTTTAATTACATCTATATTTAAACTAGACAATGCATCTTTGGCTTGGTTAGATATTATAACATTCATTATATTCACTCTTTTCTAACAAATTGGATTAGCAAAGTCGTAAATTAACTTTGAATCCCCTTTAATTTTAAATTGAGTTAACACATTTATAACTGGCAAATCGAAGTTAAAGAATGTGACAACTTTATAGTATGCCTTACACGCTTCCAATCCATCATCCGTTTTGCCAACAGTCAATCTATAAATGCAGGCATTGCATTTGCCATCCGTTGCATTGCCATAACTATTAATACAAAGTGGGCTTTCCCAACTAGCTTCTTCGCCGTCATCGCTTTTTATTTCAGCTGGGCACTCTCCTCTTGCAATATAACCTTGAGAAACAAGATAATCTGATATTTTTTGTTGGGAATCATCTTTGTATCCTTCATTCTCCTCTATCATATTAATAATATGATTTTTAATTCTAAATGCCTTAGCATAGTTAACTGAGATAGCCAAATATGCTGTAAAAATAACAATAAATGTCAAACATATAGAAAATATCCAAGTAGCACCAATTGACTCTCTCATTTAACTCATCCTTTACTTAATTACTAAATTAATCTTTTTCATTTAACCAACAAGTATAACGTTGTCCTTCAGCTTGTTCTGAGTTACAAACTTTTGATTTGTTGGCAGTAGCACAACCGTTTGAATTACCACCTGTTAATCCACAACAAACAGTTTCATCCTTATAACCAGGACCACTATTACATGCTTGATTTAATTGAATACTTGTCTTTAGTCTTGGATAAAGTATGGCAATAAATAGTGTACTTATTGCAGCAATTGCAACTATTGTAATTACTGTTGTACTTAATTCTCCTGTAGCCTCTTTCATATAGATATATCATCCTTTCCTTTATTATTATCTTACCTTTATTATAAAATAATTGTAGTAATTTATCAATCTAAATTTCTTTTCACTCGTAAAACTAAATTGAGAACGTCATGAGTATTGCAACAACCATCAGTATCATAACACCGATTCCAGTCGCAACGAGCATCGTCATCGTCTTACTCTCCATCTTCTCAAGTCTGGTCTTATATTTGTTTTCACGTGACTTTTGTTGTAAATTAGAAATTGTCTTTGAGAAAGTCATAAGTTGTTCTTGCTTGTTTTCTTGCTTACCTAAACTAAGTCTATATAATAATCTCATCATTCTCATAGAATCCCTTACTGGATAATCTCTTGCAAATTGCATGTATGGTTCGACTGTAGAGTCACCTGCATTTATTGTATCCACTAACTTTTGTAGGCCTTCTTTAAAAATCGCAGGAGCTGTTTCGATAGATTTGCCAAGTGCGATTGGAACTGTATAATGTTGGATAAGTATTTCAAGATTTTTTAAATAATATGGCAACTGACTATCGATGTCATTTAAGTGCCTTCTTCTATAACTTTTTAAATCTAAGTATGGAAGTTTATATACAAAAACGGCAACACCTACTGCAACTATTATCATGATGTAACTGAAGTTTGCAAACAAGAAAAATAGAGAAAACGCCAAAGCAATAAATGCATACTTGATTCTCGTGTTAAATTTCTCGTTAATATTGACATCTACCCCATATTTAGCGGCTAACAAAAAGTCATAATCCTTCTCTTTTAATTTCCATAAAATATCATGATAATCCTCTACAAATCTACCTACATTTAAAACACCAGAATACTCTGCAGCAAAGAAAACTAGTGCTGCTACTATCAATATTTCTATATACATATTACTCAGCTCCTATATCTTCATTGTAGAATTTTGTCCCGCTATATAAGAAGTATGAATTTATCCAAATAATAGCATGCAAGATTATTTGAATATACCAGAGATTAACCATTTTAATATAACTTGGTTGTCCCAACAAGAATTGCATAAACATTACTAATAAGTATAGTGCTAAACCATAAGTTACAAACTTTTTATAGAAGGCTGCTCTATCCATTTTATCTCTGTAAACACCTTCTACCAGCATGTCTATATCTTGCATCATGTTTTCTAAAGAATCCCCAGAATCTTTTGCTCCTTCATTTGTTATCTGTAAAAATAACTGATGCATATTTTTAACCATGTAATATGGATATTTATCGTTCATAAATTTAATCGATTCATCTATGGTACCATTGGCATAAGCCATATCGATCATAGTTTTAACGTCTCCTAGAAGAGGTTCTTCTAGTATTCCAGAGTCTCTAACCCCTTCAAGTGACTTGACAAAACTTTGCGTTGTATTAAACTCCATTATTACATTTGTACAATATATCTGTACCTCTTCGAAAATGTACTCGTTATAAACTCTTTTATACTTTAAATAATTTACGTATGGAACAACCGCAATGGCTAAAACTGCATATGCTAGTGCCCACAATAATGAGTAAAAGTAAAGAAAAGCAATACCTGCTGCAATACCACCAAATAGTATGATTTGGACAATGTACTGTTTAGTAGAATAATCTTGACCTAGTTCCTTTGCTTTTTGCCTAACCACTTTGTAACTATATGGAGCATATTTTTCGTATACGTTGCTAGCAGCTTCAGTAAAATACTTATATGGAGCATTTCCCGGCATTTTTCTATAAATATATATGAATAATATGCCAACTATCATTATTACTAGTTCCATTACTGTACACCTTCTTTCGCATCATTGTTATTCAATCTAAATGTATCTTCTGGTAAAATAACTCCTTGTATAGCAATATAATCTAATAAGTGTTTTGTAGGGTTTGCTAAAGTAATTTTACCATCGAGTGTCTTTTTATAAATTGTATTTGTCTTTGCTTCGTTTGTTTCGTCCTCAACATAGAATTCGCATACTTCTAATATCTCGCGTTGGAATCTTCCCAATTTTGCACTATAATACCCTTTTACATAGACCGCAAGCTGTATATACCTGTAAATAGTTCTCATAAATTGTTCTACATCTTGACTGCCTTCTAATAATGCATACATTCTCATAGGAACACTGCTTGCTTTTTCTGCATGTATGGTAGATAAAATATTATGACCACTGGAAATTGAGTTTCTAACAGCCATAACAGCCTCCGCACTTCTTACTTCAGATAAAAGTATCCATTGTGGGTTTTGCCTCATACAACATTCAAGTAAATCGGAATATGCTGCAATATTGTTAGTTTTCATAGCTACAATATCTCGATGTGGAAAAATTCTATCTAGGTGTAGTTCTAATGTATCTTCTATGGTTATAATCTTTTCATTCTCTTTTATATGACTAGCTAAATATTTTACAAGCTCTGTTTTACCTGAGCCGGTCTCACCACATACGATAATATTGGCGTGTCCTTCTACACACTTCATTAAAAAGTCGTGCATTTGAAGTGAGACATATCCCTCATCTAACAGTTTCTTTTTATTTAGTCTTATTTTAGCAGGGGTTTTACGAATAACACACGCTATTCCATTTGTCGCGATTGACTCATGTATAAAGTTCATACGCAGTTCTGCAGATTCGGCATCTAACCATGGGTGAGCCATATTAAATGTTTTACCCATCACATTAGAACATTGGAATGCAAGCTTTTCCATAAGGGCATTATTTATCTCTGGTCTTTCGACTCTATAAATGCCCTTACTCAAAGTCTTTAAGTGTATTTGTCCACCATTGCCATATGAAATATCTGTAACATCGTCATTATCTAAAAATTCTTGAAGAGGGCCAAAATCTAATTGTGAAAATATTGCCTCATTCATTTTATAACTCCTATTCTTCTGGAGTATTTTCTACTGGAGTAGTAACTTCCTCGCTAGAAGCTAACTTACATTCTGCAGTTGGAGTTGTTGCAAGTACGCATTCATCAGGAATGTCTCCAGTTCTATCTTCGATTATATCTTTTAAATATGTACTGCTTATTTTAGTTTCACCAGGGTTTGCAGTATAATTGCTATTTCTTGGAACTACTACTATTTCTAATCCTAAGTAATATGCTTTCATTAGCAATAAGTGCAAATCTTCTGGAACACTAAATAATAATTGACTTGGTGTTCTAGTTTCAAGAGTTGTCTCAAATACGTTTTTACCTTGAGCATCTCTTACTGCAAGTACTTTAATGCTTTCGATAAATTTACCATATATGATATTTCCATCTTCGTTTGTTGTTTTTAGATATAAATCTATATAATCATCTGGAAAAATTGCATTACCAAATGTAGATTCAAATGACACAGGCAGTTTAAATAATGTATTGCCATCTGTAATTTTATCTAACACTGAATCCGGCATTTCTCCCTTATCCATAAGCATGCTTTCAAAGAAATATCCATTTACTGGTACCTCTGTTGCATAACTTACATATCTACCTACAATACTACCACAATCAGTAATCATATTAGATGTCACCTGGCTAGTTAACACCTTTTTAGTTGAAACCATATTTGATGTGATTTCAGTCCTTGCAGGAATTCCTTCTAATGCGTAACATACATAAGTAGTGCTTACCGCATTTTTAACTCTATTATTATAAACAATATAGAGCAAAACTGTACAAGCAATTATTACTAAGAGCGTGACAGTATTCTTGTTGGTAATAAATCTTTTAATTGTCGTTCCAAAATTTCCCATTCTTCATTCCTCCTCTATTCTTTTTTTGGGTCATCTTTTTCATACATTTCTAGAATTGCATCTAATCTGTTTTCTACATTAAAGCTCATATCTCCATAATCTACTATATATTGTGTAGAGCTCGTAGATACTTCAACACTAACTTTGGGTGGAACTTCATACAAGTCATAAAAATTTACTTTAATTGTTTTATTGATCGTTATGACTTCTGAAAATCTTCTTATAAAGTTTTCCATAAACTTTTCTGCATTAATTCTAAGTTCTCCATGATTTCGATAGTATGAATAATCTACTGCTTCTATCATAGAAGATGATGATATTTCTTTAATCATGTAATAATCCTGTTCACTAGTGGTGGTCATATCGGTAATTAGCACAACTACAACCATTATAGTTAATCCCAATACAATAAACCACCAACCCCAAATACTTTCCTTCATTCTTTCACCTATTTAAATCCTTCCAGCTTTTTCATAAGAATATTTCTATTCTTTAGAAGCTCCGAACTATCATAAACGGGATTAAAATTACTCATATTATGACTAGAAAATATCAAATTACAACTATCGAACTCGCTTCCTTCATTTTGTGTACCAGAGCTTGCTAGACATGTAAGCAAATTACTCTTACAGTAATAGTGTAAACCTCCAGATATACAATTCATTTTCCAGTCACTATAACCGCCACTATGGGTTTCTTTTACGTTATAGTTCCTTATATCACTCATTATACCAGGAGTTAAAATAAATTCAAACTTATCTTTACCGCTATTTACGAGCACTTGATAGTCAGCATCCGTCTGTTTCATACTTTCATTTACTTTGCATTCTTTACTGTTGCAACTATTCGATATTTCTTTTTCGTTATAATTTTTCCAATTGTATCCAAGGCTTCTATTATTTGGGTTAATGTTTGACATATCTACTGGACGATAGAAGAAGTTTAGTGTACCACTGGAATTTGATGTACAATTATCGCTAGTACATATTCCAGGAGGACTAAAGATATCGTTATCAACCCCATATTGGCATGTATAATTTTTCAGTGCATTTTGTGTAAATCTATAATTGAATGTATCGTTGACATTAGCACGATTAAGAGAATTTATTCCTTCAACTTTGATTACGTAATTATAGTTCCCTTTTTTAGTCGATAAACTAATCGGCACAGCATTTTTTAATAGCAATTCATATGATCCACTTGGTTTATTGCTTACTACTTTTCCACTTGGAATCATAGAATATAACGTGGGAACATTAAATGTAAACTTTTTTTCTTCAATTCGTTTTATATATGTATTAGTAATGAACGTAAGATTTATCTTATCCCCAAGGGAGTTATTAATGATTTGAAGTGATTCAGTAGTCATATTAGAATTAGCATTTGTATAACTGTTGTTTGGTTGTGTTGTATTGTTCCAGTATTCTAAATTTACTATGTAATCTGTTTCTTTTTTTACTAGTTCTTTGCCACTACCAAATAATTTATACGTATCGTTATCGTACGAAAATTTCATTGAAAGATTATTCATATTGAGCGAATCATCCTCAATCCACTTGGTGCATTTATTAAATTTAGAAATCACATCATTATATGTATTAAAATATTGAGTTCTACTAGCGCCAGAACTTGAAAGTATTAGATTCTCTAATTGACTAAGATCTTGTTTAAATCCCGCATAATCTAACTTGCTAGTTACACATGTCCTTTTTATATTGACTGTTGGTTCGTAGTTTTCAAGAGTAAAATATTGCCCAGCATAACCAAATCGGTTCGTAGGATATGATATATCCAAGTCATCTTTGCAAGAGACTTGACAATAAGATTTTCTAGTTCCACCTATTGTTACATAGGTATCGCTTGTTTTAACTAAATCAAAACCAGAATTAGAGTTCTCATTAAGCGCGCAATCTATTAAATTGTCGTTTTCATGAAATACTGCCAATGTTCCATTATTTCCCTCACACTTTGCTCTATTTACTGTATCAGGGCAATCGGCAGCTGGCCTACAGCTGACTAAGTTGCCAGTACAAGTTGAGCCATTATTTCCCTCACACTTGTAATTGGTATTGTTGGTATAGTATTCATAATGGTAGTTTCCACTTGCATCATAACAACACTGTGTTGCTTTATTGCAAGAGGCTACTGTATCATCACTGATAATGGATATAACCATGTATCCAATACCAGAATATTTATCACTACCTGATAAAGCACTGTTATTAAAATCATTTTTATGTCCAGGTGAATTTATGATGCCGTGTTGTTTTGATGAATAAAAGTTTTTAGCAAAAGTTATAAAATAATATCCACCAAATTCATTAATTTTATAATTAGCATTTCTTGCCATCGCTTTTGTAGTTGCGAATTTAGCATCACCTGTAGATTGATGTTTAAAATAATAGATAGGTTCAATAATTATTCTGTATCGCTGTAAGATGGATTTTTGCTCAACTGTTGGCTTTTCAATTACTTCTTTCAACTCATTTACAGAAGAGACATCAAAACCTGTTATTTTTGATATACCATTGTTTTTATTTATGAGAGGATATAATAACCAATAAAACAGCTTATTGTCGTTTTTCGATAAGTGCGGTAATAACATATTACTCAAACTGATATTAGCGTGACTCTGATTATGTTTTGCAAACCATGTACCATATGACAAATTACTATTATTATTTTCATTAAAGCCAGTGCAGGAATCACGTGTACATTGCGTTTCAAATTCTATGATATCTTCGTTTATTGTCAAATAATTTTTTTTATCATTAGTAATAGCTGGATTGCTATCATAAAAGTATGAAAGATCATTTTTTACTGTATAATTTGTGTTACAAGAAAGAGTTTTTTTAATAATTTTATTACTTTGATTAGGATCTATATCATAATAGGAACAGTTAGCACTTTTAAATTTTTCAGCAGCAGTATTGAATGCAGATTTGTATGTTTTTCCATCACTATATCTAACTCTATTTATGAGTACATATGAATCTACAACACTAAAGTCACTATCTTTGTTAAGTTCTACTAATGACACCTTTAACATATTGCTAAATTGCAAAGTATAACTAGGATTTGTTGTAGTACCTCCGCCACCGGCTCCACTTCCACTACCACCAATAGCTGCATCTCCATCGCCATCATACTCGATAGTAGAAGCAAAAACATTCAAATCAGTAAGGAAAATAGCAATGATAGTAAGCACTATAATTATTCGCTTCATTTTATCTTCCTCCTTTTTTTAACCAATATTACAGATATAGTTACAATTAGGATAAAAGCAATTGCACATATTGCAATAAATAAAATACTCATTCCTTTTTCAGTAGTATGGTTTTGTGAATCTTCAACTATTTCATCTTCGTAAGTGCCATCAAACCAAACATTTTCATTTTCTTCATTAAAAAACGGTATCATCATGTTATAGGAATAAACTACTTGTTCATCACATTTCGTAGATACAAATTCGACATTATATACTCCACCTTTTAATAAAGCGCTAGAATCATTTGTGATTATATATGCCGTATGTGGCTCACCTTGAAAAGTAACAAAGAAGTCTTCTTCAAGATTTGATGAAGAAATACTAAAATATACATCAGAATAATCGATATCATCTGATTTGATATATTCAATATTAAATTCGACCGTGTGAGCTTTGGCCCTTAACTCGTCTATTTCTTCTTTCGAGCAAGTTTCCGCCTTAACAACACACGGAAGTATTATCAATAGGAGTAAAATCATTTTTTTCATTTGTCCCACTCCTTTTTATTTCTTCGCTTTCTAATTAATACTAGCAATACAATTGATACTATTATTGAACCAGTAAAAATGCCCAAGTACATTTGCCAATTATCTATAATAATCTCTATAAGCGATTTCCCTGTTTCTTTTTTTGTTTCTTTTTTTATTTCTTCACTACGTCTATCGTTGTTAACTTTTATCTTAGATAGAAAATCTTTATTTCCTTTTAAGTTCAGTTTGTTTTTAGTAAATTTCTGACAATAATAGTTGGAACTGCGCTTACAATAGGCATATTCACTGTAAGCGTTATACATCGGTCTAACTAGTTTAATAGTCTTTAACTTTTTATTTGCACAATCGTTAACTTCTGGATATATTTCCATTACATATTTGTAAATCTGCCCAAAATTCGCATCTAAAAAACTATATGTACCATCTACTGTATCTGAATAATGTATAGTTTTTACGCTACTATCGACATCATTTTTAATTATGACATATAAATTTTTTGTAATATTATATATAGATATATTAAATTCATATCTTGGTATTTTAAAAGTTGTTTTGTCCTCGCCAATTTTAATTTCTTTATAAGTACTATTGTCGATAATTTCATAATTAGATTTTATATAGTATGCTTCTTTTGTCAAATCCCTTGACACATCTTTTGGGCAATTAGACGCAAACACTATACTAGGACAAATACACATAAAACAAACAAATACATAAAAATTAATCAAGTGTTTCATATGCATTATCTCCTACTCTAATAGCCATTATATCACAATAGGTATGATTTTTAAAGCAAAAGAGAAACTTTTATGATAAAATAATTATGGTGATATCATGAAAATTAAAAAATTCGTTTTTCCATTTGGAATTTTATTCTTATATATTGCTTTAAGTAATTTAGAATCTATCATATTTTACTACTCAAAAACTGGATCGATGATTAAAGATAACGCTTATTTAATATTATTATCTGGGATTACATTTGGGACAATAATTTTTTTAACGAGGAAAAAATGGACTGGCGAATGGAATAATTTCAAAAAGAATAAAAAACAGTATATCCCGCTTGCAATAAAATATTGGGTAATGGGATTTATCTATATGTTCATATCAAACTTGTTGATAAACACAGTTATACTTAAAAATATATCCCCTAATGAAGCTGCTAATAGAGAGATTTTAAACGCTTATAGGTATTATGCTATTATCTCTACTGCAATTTTTGCACCAATTATAGAAGAAACAATATTTAGATTAAATTTTAAAGGACTCTTTAAAACTAAAAACTCTTTTATATTTTTTACTGGAATACTATTTGGAGCAATGCATTTATTTGCTTCTACTAGTCTTATAGAACTGATATATATTATTCCATATTCTTGTTTGGGTATTGCATTTTCAAAAATCTATGCTGAAACGGATAACATTATTCCTAGCATAATGATGCACATAATACATAATTCACTTACTCTATTTATTATTTTAGGAGGGTTATGATATGGAAAACAAGGAACATAGGCCAATAATATCTAAGTTAATAATTCTTCTTCTAATTATTTTTCTTATCACAATATATGCAAGATATATCGGAATAAAGGGAATACAAGTAAGAGAATATAACATCAGCTCTACGAATATTCCGGAAAGCTTTGATGGATTTTCTATAGTGCAATTCAGCGATTTGTTATATGGTTCTACAATTAAGGATGACGAACTATTTACTATAGTAGAAGAAATAAACGATTTAAAGCCAAATATCGTTGTGTTCACTGGAGATTTATACAGCGAAAAAACCAAAGTAAAACCAAAAAATATAGTAAAATTAAAAGAAGCACTAAAAAAAATCGATGCTGAAATTGGAAAATATTCTATTCGAGGAGATAGAGACGTTCAAAATAAATATTACCAAGAAATAATGGAAGAATCAGACTTTAAGGACATTAGCAATTCTTATGAGTTAATTTATTATAAAGGCCTTGTTCCAATCGTCCTTTACGGATTAGATTCTTCTATCAAAGGTATCCCAAATATGAGTAATACCTTTAGCTATCCTGATGAAGAGACTAACACTGAATACATGGCCACATATCGCATACTTTTAGCACATGAACCTGATATTGTGAAAAAAATTGGAAAATACAATGTATCACTTATGCTAAGTGGGCATTCTCTAAATAGTAGCATTAATATTCCCTATTTAAAAAAGCTTTATAAAATAAAAGGCGCTACTAGCTACTACGATGAAAAATATAATGTCGGTGGTATCAAGCTTTATATTTCTAGTGGACTTGGAACAAACAACTACAAAATGAGACTATTTTCTAAACCTAGTATATCAATATTTAGGCTTTTCCACGAATGACAAAAAAAGCTCTTTCTCATAAACTATAGTGAAGGAGTTTTTTTATGAAAAATAAGTTTGATAATTATTATCTATACAAAGATGGAGACAGATTCTTTTGGGCACCATTTTTATTAGGAGGATTAGGAGGAGCTGCTGTTGTCGGATTATCTAGGCCAAGACCTGTTTTTGTAAATCCTGCCCCTAATTACTATCCATACCCTTATAGACCTTATGGATACGGATACTCTAACTATAACTACTATTATTAGTAGTTATTTTTATAATTAATGCAAAAAGGATAACATAACTAAATAGACTAGATCCTCCATAGGATAAGAAAGGAAGCGTTATTCCTGTTATGGGAGTTAATCCCAAATTCATAAATATGTGTTCACTGCATTGAAAAATCATCATAAATAATATTCCACTTAAAATGTTTTTATCCACTCTACTTTCACAACTTTTCATGTACTTATAAATTAAAAAAAGTAAATATGTATAGATGAATATTATTAAGATACCCATTAAATATCCAAAGTTCATAATAATTAGCGCAAAAGCAAAATCACTAATCATTTCTGGTATATATACTTTCAAACTAGTTACACCGTGTCCATATAATCCACTAGAGCCCATACCAATTAGGGCATTTTTTATTTGATATGTATCTGTCTTTAGTAGTCTATCAATTCGATAATAGAAACTATCAGGCAGATAATTTAGTAATAGTTCCTTTTTATAAATATACAAAAAAATAAATATACCTATCAATAAACTTATTATAAAAACTATACTAATCAATTTTTTTTTGTTTATTCCATGTGATAAAAATACTCCTAAACTCATAATTACATACATCGCAGCAACACCGCTATCAGGCTCAATAAATATAAGAAAAATTGGTATAATGATAATAAGAAATAACTTAGAATAAAACCATTTTGTATGATAGTATGTTTCTTTAAAATAAGATAAAAAAATCAAATAAAAAGGTTTAAATATCTCACTTGGTTGGATGGAAATTCCTCCTACTTTAAACCATGAGGTGGCGCCGTTTATATTCGAGCCAACTAATAATACCAAAATAAGAGAAATAAGACCAAATATATAAAATAAAAATGAATATCTAAAAATAAACCCCTTATTAAGTTTTCCAAATATAAAATACAAAGCAATACTAGCAATAGTCCATATAACTTGCTTTATATATAGTCCATCGAACACTACACTAGTAAAAGATGCTCCATATGTATTTATACATCCCATAATCAATAAAAATAATATAGGAAGTATCAGATCTAATTTTTTTATAAATGCTCTTTGTTTCATATTCTTATTATAGACAAATTTCATACATTTATTATAGGGAGGTATATATTTGAAAGATTTACCAAAAGTTTTTGCCAATAAAATAGATAAGTTATTGAGCAACAATAAAAATGTTTCTTATGGAGAATTGAGGGAAGGAGAAAAAAAAGCAGATAGAGATGCTTTAAATAAAAAAATTAGAGCATTATTTGATAAAGAATCTGTTACCTATTCATATAATTGTAAAATAATCTTTAAAGATCATGAGGAAAAACACATTATTATTGGAAAGACAGATAATTATTTAGTTACTAGAAGAGAAAAACTTATACCGATTAATGATATAATTGATATAGAATTAAATTAAAAATATGCACTTATTTTAAGTGCATATTATTTTCTATTAATCTCTTTTTCTTTTTCGAGAATTTCTAATCATTTCTTTCTTAGCTTCTCTTCTCTTAACTCCTGGTTTAGTATATTCCCTATGTTTCTTTAATTCAGAAGGGACACCACTACGAGCGACTTTAACTTTCAATTTCTTTAAAGCACCATCAATATTACCATTTGTTACCACAACTTTTGTCATTCATAATCCCTCCTTCCTTAACAGTCATTTCGATTATAACACTACAATTCTACATTTTGCAAGAAAAACTCTTTAAAACAGACTAATTTCGCCTATTTTTGCTAATTAGCTCTACTGGTTCAGTCAATTGGCGTATTCTTTCTATTATTCTTCTTGCTTTTACTTTGTCAATAGAATCTTTAGTAGAACTCAAATGTAACTCTAATTCATCTAAATTTAAGTTTGATGTGAAAAACGTCGGCAAGGACGCATCCATCCTATATTGTAAAATAGTACCTAATATTTCATCTCTAGACCAAGGTGTTACTGCTTCTGCCCCTATATCATCTATAAATAAGATGCTTACCTTTTTTAATTTATCCATACGAGATGAGAAATCGCTATCGATACTGTTTATACTAAACGATTCTTTTAAACTCCTTAATAATTCAGGATAATATACTACAATTATATCGGTTCCTTTTTTGGCAAGTTCGTTCAACATAGCACAAACTAAAAAAGTTTTACCACTTCCAAAAGATCCGTTTAAGTAGATACCCTTTATATGATGGTTTTTGGGATATTCATCGTAAAATGTTTTTAACCATTTTATCGCTTTTGTTCTTTTATTGTCTGTTATATCAATATCTTTCATGCTTGCATGTTTTAGTGCCTCTGGCATTTCGTAGTAATTGCAACTAAGGGCCTCACTTTTGAAAACCTTCTGTTGATATTTACACGCAACAGAATCGAATATCAATCTATTGTTATTTACGACTCTTGGATAATAGACAAAACCTTTTAACTTATTTTTGCAAAATGGAAGGCCTTTACAATTTGCACAGTGACTTAATTCGACAACAGTTTCTTCCAATTTAGATGTGTACTTCATAAGTACTTCACTCTCTAAATTGATAGACGATGTCAAAGCTTTAAATTCACTATCTTCTTGAGCTTTTTTATAATTTTTTTCTAGAGATTCAAAATCACATTCAGAAAATACCTTTTTCTCCATTTTTTCACCTAAATTCTTTTAACATTTCTTCTAATTCTTTTTTCTCTTCTTCACTAATTTGTTCTGCCTCTTGATTTTTATTAAACCAAATAGGAGTCTGAGCCTCTTTCTTAGTGTTGTTTGTAAAGACTTTCGTTTTATTTTTCTTATGTTCTTTTTCTGCTGTTTTCATCGCAGCATCTGCAGTTTGTATGTTCATTCTTTTCCACTGCCCTGCTATCGTTTCAACGTAAGCCTTAGTTAGTTTGTTATTGTTAATTCTTAATACATAATCGATTAATACATTTATCACTCCTGGATTGAGTTCTAAATCGACTGCTAGATACTCGAGTAATGATAAGTCACGCGAAGTCGGTTCACTACCATGATACTTACTTCGTAAAAAATCATATGGACTTGTGTTTTCAAAAATATATAGCATTTTGCCTCTATTAGACATATCTCCAACAGGGTTCTTTAAATGTTCTGGTTGTGTTCTATATATTAAAGTAGGAAGTGAGCCACTATTATTAAATTGATAATATTTTCTGGCGTTTATTCTAAGTGCATCTTTATCTATAATTCCGTTTTCATTTATGACAGTTCTTAAAAGTTCACTCATCTTGAGTGTGTCCAAATCATAAACAAATGCAAGGGAATTTATTAAATGTCTCGTTTTCTTATTAAATGCTCTTTCACTTACAGAGTTCTTTGGAAGTGCACTCAATAATAAATCAAAATCTATATACTTTTCATCAATGTTTGGCCCAATACTCTCCGTTTTTTGTGTATCTATTTCACTTGGTAGATTTGCAGCGCTAATACTTTTAAAGTTTACATCAATACTTCTAGTTATTTCGATAAATTCCTTCGATATCGATTGTTGCCTTTTATAGTATTTAATTAATTTATCATATTCGATAGATCCGACATTGTTATACAAAACGACATTGAATATCGGATGATTAAAAAATTCGTAAGGACTTAAAGGACTATATATTTCATAAATATATTCATTGATTTCTCCCTCTTTAAAATATGTTCTTAAAAGCCCCATAGCTTCAAGAGCTCCTCTTGCTTCAGTTACTGCTTGAAGTCCAAGCTTTAAAGTGCTCATGATATGATGGTGATTGAACTTATCTCCAGCTTCATTGCTTCTTTCCATATCCTGCCATAATGTAAAATACAAGCCAATTGCATTAGCACCTATAATTGGGCCATATAAAGTTATAATCGTTTTTCTTTCAAAGTCAGTTAGTATAGTTCTATTCACAATAGTGTAAATATCTGCTGGTAAAATAGTCTTTGTCCCCATACATAACACCTCATGAATATTTTATATTAAATTAAAAAAAAAGACAATAAAAAAGAAGCCTATTTAGCTTCTTCTTGTGCTCTTGTTTCACGAATAACAGTAATCTTGATAGTACCTGGATACTGCATCTCAGCTTCGATTTTACTCTTTAAATCACGAGCAATTTTGTAACTAGTCAAATCATCAACTTCATCAGGTTTAACCATAACTCTTAGTTCTCTACCAGCTTGAAGTGCATATGTTTTTTCAACACCCTCAAATGAATTACCTAATTCTTCTAGTGCTTCTAGTCTTTGAATGTAATTTTCAAGTGAATCGTTTCTAGCACCAGGTCTTGCAGCGGATAACGTATCTGCAATATTTACTAGATTTGATATAACACTAGTTGCTTCAGTATCCCCATGATGTGACATTATTGCGTTTAAAACAATTGGGTCTTCGTGATACTTTTTAGCTATATTAGCACCTATCTCGACGTGGTTTCCTTCTATTTCAAAGTCAATTGCTTTTCCGATATCATGTAATAATCCTGCTCTTTTAGCAAGAGTTATATTCTCTTTTAATTCAGCAGCCATCATACCAGTAAGACGTGCAACTTCTATTGAGTGAGTTAATGCATTTTGTCCATAACTCGTTCTAAAGTGTAATCTTCCTATTAGAGCTACTTCTTCTGGATCAAATTTGACTAGACCTAATTCGTTAATAGCCTCATTACCAATTTCAAGTACTCTTGCATTCATATCCTTGCAAACTTTATCGTAAACTTCTTCAATCCTAGCAGGGTGGATTCTACCATCTTTAATTAAAGTCTCAAGTGTAATTCTTGCAATTTCTCTTCTAAACGGATCAAACGAAGAAATCACAATTGCTTCAGGAGTATCGTCTATAATCAAATCGACACCTGTAACAGCCTCTATTGTTCTAATATTTCTTCCTTCTCTACCGATTAATCTACCCTTCATTTCGTCGCTAGGAAGATTTATTGTAGTAACTGTTTGCTCTGTTGTAACATCATTAGCATATTTTTGCATTGTTTCAACAAGTAAACTTTTGGCTTTTTTATCGCTTTCCAATAAAGCTTCTGCTTCTCTTTCTTTAATCAAATTTGATATCTCTTTTGACATATCTTCTTCTACTCTTTCGAGTATCATTTCTCTTGCTTTTTCTTTAGAAAATTTAGAAATACTTTCTAATTTTTCCATCTCGCTTTTAAGCATTTCATCCATTTTTGCTTCTTTATCTTGGATTTTTGCTTGCATTAAAGTTAAATTGTTATTTCTCTCTTCTAGAGCATTATCTCTTTTCTGTAATAATTCTTCTCTTTTATCTAAAGACTTTTCTCTGTCCATTAGACGTGATTCAGTACTGATTAATTCACTTTTGCGTTCCTTAATCTCCTTATCCGTTTCTAACTTTAATTTGTGTGATTCCTCTTTCAATTCTAAAAGAGCATCTCTTTTATGTCGCTCAGATTCACGTTTTGCATCAGCGATTATTTTTTCAGCTTTTTTTCCTGCCCCAAAGCCAGTAAATACGACAATCACTAATGCTCCTCCGACACCGACAATTAATCCAATCACAAGAAACAATATGGAGTTTGTTATACTTGCTTCCATATTCTTTCCTTTCTTTAAATAGACACCATTGTCTACAACTTAATTATAGTTTATTTTAGTTTATAAATCAAGAAATAAAAAAAGCCTTTTTAATGAAGACTTATTTTTTCACTGGTATTTCGTAGTGTTCTCTGATAGCATTTTCGATTTCTTCTGCAATCTCAGGATGCTCTTTTAAGAATATCTTGGCATTTTCTTTACCTTGGCCAATCTTTTCTCCCTTATAGGCATACCATGCCCCACTTTTTTCTAATATATTTATTTCAGAACCAATATCCAACAGCTCGCCTTCTTTAGATATTCCCTGACCATACATAATATCGACTGTTACACTTCTAAATGGTGGTGCCACTTTGTTTTTAACAACCTTAATATTAGTTTTATTTCCTATTACACTTTCACCATTTTTTATTTGTTCTCCGCGACGTATATCAAGTCTTACTGATGAATAGAACTTAAGTGCTCTTCCTCCTGGAGTAGTTTCAGGATTTCCAAACATTACTCCAACTTTTTCGCGTAACTGATTGATGAATATTGCTGTCGTCTTTGTTTTATTAATTGTACCTGATAGTTTTCTTAAAGCTTGACTCATTAGTCTAGCTTGCAATCCAACGTGTGAATCGCCCATCTCGCCTTCAATTTCAGCTTGTGGAACAAGTGCTGCTACTGAGTCTATAACAATTAAATTAACGGCTTCACTTTTAACAAGAGCATCGACTATTTCAAGTGCTTGTTCGCCTGTATCCGGTTGTGAAAGCAATAATTCGTCTATATTAACACCAAGATTTCTACTATATATAGGGTCTAGGGCATGCTCTGCATCTATAAATGCTGCTCTACCACCTTCTTTTTGGCAGGCTGCTATTGCTTCCAATGCAAAAGTGGTTTTACCACTTGACTCAGGGCCAAATATTTCTATTATTCTTCCTTTTGGATAACCTCCAACACCAAGTGCAATATCTAGTCCAAGAGAACCAGATGAAGTTGCTTCTATTTCGATATGCTCTTGGCTTCCTAATTTCATTATGGCTCCCTTTCCAAATTGTTTTTCAATCTCAGCCATAACTTGATCTAAAGTTTTATCTTTACCTGTAGTAGTTTCTTTTTTCATTTTAACCTCCTGTAAATAATTTTAAACTACCGAGTCTTCTTTGTCAAACTATATGTTGATAAATTTTACTCTACTATTATTATAACGACTATATAGTATTTTTTCTCATGAAAAAAATTGCCAATAGGCAATTAATTTCTTTCTTTTACTTTGTATTCTTTCTTCATTCCCTTTAAGAAGTTTAGTTTCTTTCTTCTAACCATACCCTTCTTAATAACTTCGATTGAATCGATTACTGGACTATTAACTGGGAAAGTTCTCGATACACCAATTGCACCACTTTTCTTTCTAACAGTAAAAGTCTTTGATACGCTTCCACCTTGAATACTTACTACTAATCCTTCGAAGGCCTGAATTCTTTCTTTCTTTCCTTCTTTAACCCATACGTTAACGCGTACTGTGTCTCCAGAACGGAATTCTGGAATGTTAGGATTAATATGTTTCTTATTGACTTTGTCAACTAGATTCATGTGTACTCTCCTTTCATAACTATATTGTCATGCAATCATAAATTAGATTTTCTATTAGCGGATTACACCAAGCCTAATCAAAAGGCATAAGTATTATAACACTATTTTAAAGGAAATATCAAGATGTTTTTCAAAGAATTAATTCTTAATAAACTTAATACTTCCATTCTACACTACAGTATATATATTCTCATTGTTCCAACATAAAAACGCCTGCTTGGCGTTTTTGATTATCTATTCTTCTTTTTAATTTATAGGCACTCTACGCAAGTATCATTTAGACATCTGATTATGCAAATGCAATCTAAATTTATTGTGAAAAAACTGTTAGTAGATACATATGGATATATAGAAGTAGTATCAGTATTTGGTGCAAGTACTCTGAATGTTGCTGAACCATTTTCTACTTTCTCGACTCTAAACACATTTGAACACTCTCCGTCTGTTGTACATGTGATTATTTCTTTGCTAATAGGCATCGATACTGGCGTAGCTCCATTTGGACAACAAGTATAAATCATTACAGGTCTAGTGTTACAAACACAGCAAGTAGAACATGCACCAAGTATTGGTCTATCACAAGAATCTAAACAACTATCAGGGCAGGAAGCATTTTGTTGTAAAACTAATATTACTTGTAGTATTTCGGCAATGCCATTTTGTTCGTTATCGTTATTACACATAATATCACCCTTTCATATATTCACTAATAATTTATGATTAAATTTATAAATAGTTCACTTTTTATTACTTTTATTGTATAATTGTAATGGTGAAGAAAAATGGAATATTTGATTATAGTTGTAGTATTGATAATAATTCTACTTGTTGCGTTTAAAGTTACTAGAAAAGATTTTGACGAAGAAATGAATAAATTAATACAATACCTAGGTGGAAAAGATAATATCATTGATTGTGAAATGAATATGTCTAGATTCAAAGTAACTTTAAAAGATGTTACTAAAGCTAATAAAGATGGTATACAAAAACTTGGTGCAAAAGGAATAGTAGAAAT
>CACYEG010000053.1 GCA_902773365.1 uncultured Erysipelotrichaceae bacterium | reverse complement strand
TCTCTTTTAGGTAATTCTACATCTTTATTTTCCCTGGCATATTCGTATAGGCGTTTACCGTTAATTTTTACTGCAGAATATGCTGGAACTTCCTGTTTGTAAGTACCTTTAAAACTTTCTATAACAGTCTTAATTCTTTTTTCATCAACTATATTATTCGATTCTTTTAATACTTTACCAGTGACATCTAAAGTGTCAGTTTCATACCCTAAAACTAGCTCTACTAAATATTCTTTAAAAGTACTAGTTAAAATTTCATTTAGTTTTGTATACTTACCAGTAGTTATAACTAATACTCCTTTAGCCATGGGATCTAATGTACCTGTATGACCAACTTTTTTGGTATTTAAAGCTTTCGAGATTCTATTAACTACATCTCTACTAGTCATGCCAGATGGCTTATCGATAACTAAAATATTATTATATTTGCTTTTCATTATTATTCTGTCTAGTAGGCGAACAAAGACTACCATCACTTGCTAAAGAGAAACCATTATTCATTAATGTTTCTACTGTCAATATTCCTGGAGTGTTAGGACTTATTATAGGAGGAACTGCTTTTAAATAAGTTATATCATTATTTGATAATTCTAATTTGAGTGATTTAATAAGTTTTTTAAAGCCTTCTTCAATAGAAAAATTATTACCAATATATCCATATAATATAGTCGCCGATTTTTCTTCGCCATTTATTTCAGCTACTATAAATCCTTTAGGTGTATTTCCGGATTGATTTCTTCTATCTACTAAAGCAAGACCTAAATATGTTTCAGAAAAACATTCAGCTAAAATATGCTCAAAAATTTTTTGAGGAAATAAGTTATTAACTGCATTATAGTACTTGTCTCTAAGATTTTTAATTACAGCTATGACTGGAAATTCACTATCTTTTTCATGCCTACCAGCTTTGTCTAAAGAAGCATAGTAATTGTTAAACATGCTACGTAATGCGGAAATTGCTGGATTATAAGCAATTGCAGTAAAATTTGTTGTAGTAATTCCATCACCAGTATTCATATATGGTACAACTCCATCTGTATCACTCATGGCTCTCATCCTCGTGTATTTCTTCTATGATTTTATCTATTTTTTCACTATAATCAAGTGATTTATCGTATACGAATTTCAATTCTGGAGTACTTCTTAAATTTAATCTATGAGCTAGATGCATTCTTATGAATTTGCTTGCTTCATTTAATTCTTTTTCCATATTGACAGTGTCATCTAATCTAGTAATAAAATATACTTTAGCAAAAGTTAAATCATCGTCTACAGTAACATCAGTTATACTTACGTTTTTAAGTAGTTCATCTCTTACTTCTTCGTTTAGTATAGCGCTAATTTCTCTAACCATTGCACTGCTAATTCTTTTTGTCTTTAAACTCATCTTTTTACCTCTACTATTTCGTAAGCTTCTAAGATATCGCCAACTTTTAAGTCGTTGAAATTATCGATTGTAATACCACATTCGTAACCTTCTTTTACTTCTTTAACACTGTCTTTTTCTCTTTGAATGCTCGAAATAACTCCATCGTAAATGATGCTTCCGTCGCGAATTACACGTACCTTAGCGCCGTTTTTCATGATATCTTTCATTACTTTACATCCTGCGATAGTACCAACTTTAGAGAATTTGAATAATTGTCTAACCTCAGCATTGCCGATTGTCTTTTCTTCAAATTCTGGATCTAACATACCTTTCATAGCAGCTTCCATATCTTCGACAAGCTTATAGATTATCGTATATAGTTTGATATCAACATTATATTCTTTTGCTGCTTCACGACAAGAGTTAGACGCAACGACATTGAATCCTATTACAAGGGCATTAGATGCATTTGCAAGTACTATATCAGATTCACTTATAGCGCCTATTCCACTTCTTATTACTTTTACCTTTACACCTTCGACGTCTATCTTTACAAGAGCATTCTTGACAGCTTCTTCACTTCCACGAACATCTGCTTTTAAAATGACATTTATTTCTTTAACACCTGATTGTATTTGGCTAAATAAGTCTTCGAAAGAAACGACATCAGTTTTATATTTAGTAGTCTTGGCATTATTTTGTCTTTTAATAGCGACTTCTTTGGCCATTTTCTCTGATTCGAATGCCATAAACTTATCTCCTGCGCTTGGGTTTCCATTTAATCCAGTTATCTCAACAGGCGTACTAGGCCCAGCTTCAACTATACTCTGCCCTAAATCATTTTTAATTGTTCTAACCTTTCCATAAGCTGTTCCAACTACTATTGGATCTCCCAAGCGAAGTGTACCATTTTGAATTAATATACTAGATACACCGCCACTTGTCTTATCAATTCTTGACTCTATTACAGTACCTGTTGCATATCTATTAGGGTTCGCTTTATATTCATTTACTTCAGATATAGCAAGTATTGTTTCTAATATATCACTTACATTTTCCCCAGTTTTAGCAGAGATATTGACAAATGGGACATTACCTCCCCAAGATTCAGGAGTAATATTGTGTGCAGCCATCTCTGTATAAATTCTTTCGATATTTGCATCTGGTTTATCTATTTTATTAACTGCAACAATTATAGGTACATTTGCACTTAAAGCATGATCAATTGCTTCTTCAGTTTGTGGCATTACGCCATCATCTGCTGCAACGATAATTATTACAATATCAGTTACGGCTGCTCCTCTTGCTCTCATTTCAGTGAATGCCGCATGTCCTGGAGTATCTATAAATGTTATCTTTTTATCGTTATAGACTATTTGATATGCTCCGATATGTTGAGTAATACCACCAAATTCTTTATCTACTACATGAGAATTTCTAATATAGTCTAAAAGAGTCGTTTTTCCATGATCGACGTGTCCCATTATTGTTACTACTGGTGGACGACTAGTTAAATCTTCTTCATTATCGATTATTTCTAACTCTTCAAAATTTGCTACATCCTGTGTACTTTCCTTCTTTAAAGTTTTACCATACTCAAGTGCGATTATTTCAGCATTTTCAAAATCGATTGTCTGATTTAGAGAAATCATAAGGCCCATTGACATAAGCTTTACAATTATATCGCTACCACTTACACCTAATTCGTTTGCCAAATCTTGTACTGTAAGTCCTTCCCTATATAAAACTATATCGCTATTGGTATTATTAAGTGATTGTAATTTTTCTTTGTGTTTATACATTTCTTTACGTTTTTTTGCGTAGTTAGTTTTATTTTCTGAAGTAACCACTTTTTTATTACGGTCGTTTATTTTTTTTGTTTCTTGTTTCTCCTCTTCAGCAACTCTATCGTATTCATCTTGTGATTCTAATGAATAATCATCTTCTTGAACGGAATCCATTATGTCTATTGCATTATCTAACATAATGACATCATCTTCAGAAAGAATATCTTCAGCACTCTTAGCTTTTATCTCTAAAAATGCACACTTCTTCAAAACATCTTGAACTGATATTCCCATTTCATTCGCATATTCTTTTACACTAAACATGTGAATACACCTACTTTCTAATTAATCATATTTTTTATCTCATCATATATTTTATCATCTACATCGCAAGAAAAAACTTTATTAAGTATTTTCTTTTTTCTAGCTTCATCAATTACATCTTTGTCCTTTTTTAAATAGCACCCTTTACCATTTTTCTTTCCTGTTTCATCGACGCTAATTTCACCATTAAAAAGTACAACTCTTAAAAGATCTTTTTTTGGATATTTTTCATGTGTTACTACACACATGCGCATTGGTATTTTTTTTTCTTTCACTATTTATTACCCTCTTCAGTAACTTGACTCATCGATTTTACTGTTAAATGATATTTAGTAAGCTTGCTTGCAAGCTTAATATTAATACCGCCCTTACCTATAGCAAGACTTAACTCATCGTCACTTACTACGACAAACGCTTCATTCTTATCACTATTAGCCTCTATATTTACGTAAATGTTTTTAGCAGGGCTCAAAGCTTCCTTAATAAATTCTTCAATATTATCAGAATATAAAACTAAATCTATTTTTTCTCCATTAAGTTCTTTTAAGATATTGCCAATACGTGAACCCTTTTCTCCAATACATGCTCCTTTAGCATCGACATTTTCGTCTAGTGAATAAACTGCTACTTTACTTCTAACTCCAGCTTCCCTTGCAACTCCGTATAGTAGTACTGTACCATCTATCAATTCTGGTATTTCACTTTCGAATAAGCGTCTTACAAAATTGTAATGTTTTCTAGAGCATAGAATTAATGGGCCTTTTGGAGTTTCTGTTATCTTTTGTAAATATACTCTAATACTTGCTCCCATTTTTACTACTTCCCCAGGTATCATTTCTGACTTTGGTAATATTCCTCTTGCACGTCCTAAATCTACGTAATAGTTTTTTTCATCTTCCATTGCAAGCATACCTAACATAATTTCGCCTTCTTTACCAGCAAAATCCAACATAATGCTTTCTCTTTCAGCTGTTCTTATTTTCTGAATTAAAACTTGTTTGGCAGTTTGTACTGCAACACGACCGAAATCGTCTGGAGTTACTTCTTCTTCGATTGTTTCTCCAACTTTAATATCTGCAACTTTTTTCTTGGCATCTTCCAAAAGTATTTGTGCATCGACTGGTACTTCAGGTTCGATAACTATTTCATTGCCTTCTTCGTCGATTTGTATTTCAGGATCCATATAATCATCAACTACTACATAATACGAAAATATTTTTATATCCCCTGTTTTTCTATCAACTCTCGGTTTAACATTAGTCTTAGAATTATAATTTTTCTTATATGCTGTAATTAAAGCTTGTTCCATTGCTTCGAAGATTATTTCTTCATCAATTCCCTTTTCTTCTGAGACTTTCTTAACATTTTTAATAAATTCTTTCCCGTTCATTTTAATTACCTCTTTCTTTACTCGATATATCCAAGATATATTCTTCTTTAATTAAATCTAACTCATCAATAATGGGATTAATCACATTGGTTGCCTCCACTACGGCATCTATATCTAAGCCGTTTACTTTATCAAGCGTTATTTTTAAGAACCTATATCCATTTTCTTTGACAAATACAATATTGTCTACGACTATTCCCAGTTCCTCCATTGGCTTAATAATGGCTTCCTTAATAATTTTTAACTTCTTGTTCATACATTCCTCCCAAAATCGACAAATAAAAGTGGTCCATTTTTTGGCCCACTGCATTCGCTGATAGCTTGATTATATCATATAACTTTTAAAAATACAAATATTATTCGTCATCACCGAAGAAATCATCAAAATATTGATCATCTGTTACAATTTGGTTATCCATTATAACACTAGAGTTATCGACAACAACCTTGTTTTTATTATCGACTTTTGGCAATTGCTTATCTTCAATTTTAGTTTCTTCATTTGAAGAAGAATGTTTTTCGCTGTTTTCCTTTATTTCATTGGAATCGAGTTTTATTTCCTTTAAATCGAACAAATTATTGCCAGGTTTATTTTTTTCCTTTTTCTCTTTTTCTTCTTTTTCTAGCTCAGCAATTTGAGCATCAATGCTTTTAACAATTTCATCAATATCCACTTGATTATTATTTTTAATATCGCTTAAAGCTGGATTAGATAAAGGATCTTTGATTGACTCTTGTCCAATCGAAGGCGCGGGGTTCATAAATGGATCTGGACTTTTGAATGGATTCATAAACGGATCTGGACTTTTGAATGGGTCCATAAACGGATCATTATTAGGTTTAGATGGATCCATAAATGGATTACTATTAGGTTTAAATGGGTCAGTGAATGGATTTGGATTATTTGTTTGCCCATTTTGACCAGCACTATTCTGAGCAGCATTAATCGCTTCCATTGTTTTTTTACGTTTTTCTTCTTTAACGTATTGTTTCATATCGAAAAGTTTAATTGGGCAAACTTCACGTTCTGGGATGGTAGCTTCTTCATAATTATCGCCCCAATCGACTTCATATGCTCCTTTTAGAATAGTTCTAAATGGTCTCATACGCATTCTTATGACGATAATTTCGTTTCTCTTCATCTTTTGTAAATCTGTTACAGTTACTAAAGGCGTAGAAACAGTCTTCTCTTTTTCTTTTGATTTCACTTCACCACATAGTTTACTTATTTCTTCTAACGCAGATAATTCATTTGTCAATAAGTATATGGTATTTCCACAGTTACTTCTTATAGTCTCTGCATTTTTTTCACCATATTCTTCATCTAATTGAGCAAAGTTTTGAATTATAAATGTAAACCTAATTTTTCTAGAACGGGCTGCCGTTACCATCGAAGTAACATCCTTTAAAGCCGGCATATTTGCAAACTCATCTAGGATAAAATTTGTTCTAAACTTTAATTCTCCTTTAGGATTCTTATGTGCGACATCAATTAAAACTTCATATAACTGCTTAATAAATATCGTCGCAAGTGAATGGTACGTCGTCTTTTCATCATGTACAATCAAGAAAACTGCAGTTTTTTCTTTACCTATATCTTCCATATTAAAATCAGAATAAGATAACATTTCGGATAGTTCTGGACGTGATGCAAAGTTTTTAATTTTATCTTGGAATACTGACAATACACTCGATTTAGTATCATTTGGCGCAGTAATAGTAGCTTTTGCATACTTATAGGCACTACTCGATTCGCCCTTTAATGTAAAATAATCTTTTGCATAACTAGATAAACCATTCTTTTCTTCACCGCATGTAGACATATATTCAATTGAAGAAATACTTACTTCATTTTCTTTAGCATCTTCAAATAGTCCTATGCCAAGTCCAGAGAAATATGCACTCGACGCACTTTCCCAGAAAGGGTCGTTTTGGTTTTTGGGAGATATAAAGATGTTTTGACTAATATCTTCTAGTAGCTCTTGTGCTTTATCAATCTTCCCTTGCTTATACATTCTATATGGCACAGTAAGTGGATTCCAGGCATTACCTTCTCTTGGATTACGGAAGTTAATACAAACAATATTGTAACCATTTGCTTTTAATCTGTTAGCGTGCCTTCTATATATTTCACCTTTAGGATCTGTAATAATCATCGATTCACCATGCTTACACAAACTGTAAACTTGAGGATCGACTAATGCACTAGTTTTACCAGAACCAGACTGTCCTATAATAAGCGTATGATATTCTCCATCATCTACCCACATTTTTTTACCGTCATTTATTAAAACTATACCGCCAGCATCGCTTGTAGGTTGATTGATTACTACTGGTTTTACACACCATGCATTTTTCATTTCTTTAGTCGTAAGCCATCTATTGTATCCTTTTTCATCTTTATCACCAAACACTAAACCGACCCCGCCCTTTTCAAAGTTAAAAATAGTACTAGATACACTCATAAAAATAAATACCATCGATATCACAAAAAATAAAATGCTCAAAGAAAAAGCTGTTATATCGTAATATTTAAATAAGTTAAAACCGACGAGGTGTCCAGTTTTACTTAAACCTAAAAAGTTAATTGAAAGAATAGAACAACCTAGAAAAAGTACTATACTAATCAATACAAAATAAATAAAATCTTTCTTTTTTACTCTGATTTTAAATTTCACAGCTCTCTTCTCCTCACTAATGAACAATTATATATTATTTTTATTAAAATTACTATTGTTTTTATATAATAACGGAATAGTCCATTATTGAATTTTCTATAAAGGTAAATTGATTATTACTTGTATCAGTTACATAATAAACATTTTTGTCTTCATCATTTCCTTTGCGATATTCTTTAACTTCACTATATAATAAGTTATTTTCCATCATCTGTTCAATCCTAGTATTAAACTCATCAATCGTAGGATAATTTTCTTTTTTAATACTCGTTTTCAATGATTTGTAGGCTTCTTCACGATTGTATATTAGTAAAGTTATAAAATCCTTATAATAGTTTTGAACTAAAGTTTCTTCATCAACATACGTTGCAATTACTTCATTTGCAGCATAGTTTTCCCTTTTTTTAAGATTAAAGTCAAATTTATAGACTTTATAGCTATCTATATTTACAATAAAATAAATAATTCCACTTATAAGAACTAGCAGTGCTACTCCTATGACTAAGAGTTTAAAATCACTTTTCTTCATATTCTATTCAAAAACCTTTCCATCATATGGACTAACTGTATATGTATACGAATCAGTATCGATATCTATTATTAAGTAATATGGGGCTCCAAAATCAAATTCATCTATTTGATCTTTTCTCAATAAACCATATACATAATATTTTACATTGTTTTTATTCATCTTTGCCTGATATATTTTTTTAACTTTTATTGTATAAGCCACATCACTTTCATTAAATTTATTCATTTCTTCATCGATATTGTATTTACTATTAAGAACAAGCTTTAAACTGTTTACATCTCTACTCGATAAATATTCTATATATCTATTTGCACACGATGCAACAGTAAAAAATGTAGAGGCGTTATCGACTGGTACATACTTTCTTTCTTTTTGCAATCTTTCGCTTGTATTATAAAGTACAAAAAGAGTTACCATAAGTCCAGTAAATAAAGCCACTAGTAAATATTTAACTTTTTTCGATTGAATCATATATCCTCCTATTGCGAAAGTGCAGGTCCATAGTCACCATGAACAAATAAATTACATTCTCTTTTTCTTCTATTTTTAAGACCTTCTGTAGCATCTTTCCCTTGTGCTTTTGCTGCGGAAGATTCTACATACCAATTGTTCCACCATTTTGTACATAAAGAATCACCATTACCGTAGCTTTTATATACAACAAAGAACTTGTCTATTGCATCATATCCACTCCATGCCAAATCAATCAAAGCGTCTAATTGATTTTTATTAAGAGTTATTTCATTTCTAACAGCTTTAGCTTTAATATAGCCTTCCCAGTAATCTAGTAAATCGATAAACACCGCTTTTGTAACCTCATTAGGAAGTTCTTTGCCACAATATTCGGAATAATCTCCTTTAGATGAGGTTAGTTTATATCCGTGTCTAGCAAAATCATCAACCCTATACTTTAAAACCATACCATACCTCGATGTCGGTATACCATCA
The DNA here is from genome assembly GCA_902773365.1 of uncultured Erysipelotrichaceae bacterium. Taxonomy (GTDB): domain Bacteria; phylum Bacillota_I; class Bacilli_A; order RF39; family UBA660; genus RUG11867. The sequence goes on along the minus strand of CACYEG010000053.1, from coordinate 3,119 downwards.
AGAGCGCATACAACTTTATTACTGTTAGAGAAGCCGCCTTCGTTATAAGATATAAACTTAAATAATTTATTCCATTTTTCAGACAACTCTGTATCATCTAGATTTGTATAACTTACTGGCCTTGGGTTTTTAGGATCTACAAAATCAAGTGGATTGACAAAACTTCCCGCTTCGTCAATAAAACTAAAGTGTAAATGTGGGCCAGTTGAATTTCCACTGCTACCGACACCTGCGATTTTCTGTCCTTGCTCAATTTCACTACCAACTTGAACAATTAAAGAATTTTTAGCTAAATGTGCATAAATATTTGTATAATTGTACTTGGTTTTAATTTTAATATAATTACCATATCCACTACCGCATCCCTTGGAATTAGAAGTATTACAGTTATTATTAATAGCAATAACAGTTCCAGATTGAGAAGCAATAACTGGTGTATTAATAACTGCAGGTATATCTATACCATTATGAAAACTCTGTTTCTCACCAGTAATTGGATGGGTCCTATATCCGTATGAACTAGAAATTCCTGTATATAGCGGCTTATCTTCCCCACCAATAGGCCACCAGTAGTATGCATTATTCGACACAACATGTAATTCTGAAGTTGTTTGCTTTTTGCCACTATCTAGATATTCTGACGACATCGACTTAATCTCTTTTACTATTTTTTTTCTGACTTCCTGTTTATCAGAAGGTTCCCACGAATCAATATTATCAGGATTTAAACCATTCGAATCCGCGTATTCTTTATAATAGTTATGGCAAGGCTTTCTATCATCAAAAAAATCTTCTTCTATTAAATTATTGTAGTAAGTCTCTTCTGAACCATCAAATAGTTTAGCAAGCGTTTCAATAGTATCATTCTCTTTTTCGTATACATTTTCGTCATCAGTTGATTTATCAATATTATACACTTCCCCAGGCATTATTTCTTCCATAGGATAGCCAAAAATTATTGTTTGATATAAAATCACTTGTTGCCGCTTGGTAAGATTATATTCTTTGGATACGGTTTTAAATCTCTCCATAAAATCTTCTTGGCTGTCTATAAACGACTCATAACGAGCGATGCAATCATCATCATCTTTATCTCCACATAGATATTCTTTATAAGAATCTTCAATAAGCTCTTTTTCATCATCAGTTAATTCATCTTCATCACTATCAAAAATATCTTCTATAAATTCTTTAATTTTAACAATAGGAGAAGCTACTTCTGCGATAACACTAATAAGAACGCTGCCAGCAAATAATAAAGATGCGACGGCAATTATAATAATAAGAGCCTTTTTTCGATTGTTTTTTTTATTGCGAAAAGTTTTAGTAGTATTGTCTTGGTTACTATTATTTTGATCTAAACCTACATTTAATGAATTAGGCGACTGTTGACCACCACTAGAATTTCTCAAATTATTAGCGCTTTTTCCCCCTAAAACAGAACCAGCAGTGCCCTTTACACCAGGGCCAGCTTTGAATTTAGGGCTCCCTCCTGCAACTGCATCTACTGCTTTTAGCGCCCCTGAACTCTGAGCTCTCCTAGTTGTTGTTGCTACTCCTGGTACACGGTTTGCTACCTTGGCTGCACCTTTGAAAAGTAATCTGACATGCGGTAAATGTAGTCCAATGTCTGCAAGCTTACCTGCACCAGGGCCACCAAAAAAAGTGGCTGCTGCTCTTGCACCAGTTTCTAAAGCATCTTGTGTTGCTTGAGTATTTTTTTCCTTTTCCACTTTTTTTTGAGCTTTAGCTTCTTTTTCTTCTTCGCTCACTGCTGCTCACCTCATTTCGGTGAATGCTATTTATACTATAGTCCTCCACCAGAACCAAGTGAATCTAGTTCTTCCTGTGATAAAACTACATTAATTTGCATTCGCCTAGAACCACATATAAACAAACCTTGTCCTTGACCAAATCTCTTTATTGCTTCCATTTCATTTTCATTTAAATCTACTAGTTTAGATAAATCTTCAACTGCTTGTTTCTTTAAGCCCATTGCCAAATAATAGCTAGCATTATCAAATATTGCCTTACCATGCATAATTACATTTTCTGCGGCAAAATCTGTTGGTTGCTGCGTAATTATGATTGTTCCTGTATTATATTTTCTACTTCTTCTTTGGATTTGCGCTAAGAACTCTGCGCCCAATTCATTATTGTTACCGAGTAATACGTGAGCCTCGTCTACCGATAGAACTGTATTCACATTTCTATCTAGACACAAAGTCCATGCGTATTTAAGTATATTGAAGAATAGAGCATTTCTAATTGATGTACTACTATTCATTAATTCTCTTATATTAAATACGATGAAATCACTTGTTGGTTCAACCGTAGTATGTCCATTAAAGTAATAGCGCAATTCTTTAGTTAAAGGTCTAATTTTTAATTCTAGCCTTTCCATTATATCTCTTTCACGAGTTTTTTCTGGCATCGATAATAGTCGACCTTTAATTGTCGCATATACATCGTCGAAAGTCGGATAATCAGCACTCGTAAATCTAGAGAAATCTGATTCAAAATCGATATTAAATCTCTTGTATGTATCCTGTACGACATCACTAAATAGCGTCAATACATCCTCTTCAATGCCTGGGCTATAATATACCATAAATGTCTTAAGGCTGGCAAGAGTTCTTGTTAAGATCGAATTGGCATTTGCAACACCAGCTTCGTCGTCACCATCCATGACTACCTCTAATGGATTGATCATGCCGTATTCTCCACCGCGGCCTAAGTTTATAAAGTCACCACCAAAGGCATTGCACATATCTTCAAGTTCGCCTTCTGGATCAATTGCAATTACTTTATATTCATTTCTAAAGTGACTTCTCAACAATAGTTTTGCTGCAGTCGATTTACCTGATCCACTAGAACCTAAAATCAACATATTAGCATTATTTCTGTTGTGTTCTTTTTTAATCTGATACAAGAATTGATTGAATAATACGACACCACCCGAGAAATCGACACCTAATAAAGTACTTAATCCTGGGTCTTTAATGCTATCGAAAACAAATGGATACATGGCAGCAACAGTACTAGATGGTATTGGAGTACCAATTCTATCTTCTACATCTTGTTTTGGGAAAATTGGTATCATCGATTTTAAGACTTTT
>CACYEG010000052.1 GCA_902773365.1 uncultured Erysipelotrichaceae bacterium | reverse complement strand
TTACCGTATACACTTAATGTATAGAAAGGGTGGTAATATGAGTGAAATATATGACGTAATTATTATAGGCGCAGGGCCTGCTGGGATGAGTGCTGCACTATATTTAAGACGCGCAAATAAAAAGGTTTTACTGCTGGAAGCACAAACATATGGTGGAAAAATCACAAGAGCACATTTAATTGAAAATTACCCTGGTATTCAATCAATTACTGGATTTGATTTTGCAACGGCACTTTATAATCAAATAACCGCACTAGGAGCAACTATCAAATATGAGACTGTAAAAAAGATAGAAGAAGATAATACTGTAGTGACAGGAAGTAATTCATATAAAGCAAAGGCTATAATAATTGCAACTGGAGCAGACAATAAAAAATTAGGTATTGCTCGCGAACAAGAATTTCTCGGTAAAGGATTATCCTATTGTGCAACATGTGATGGAGCATTTTTTAAAGATGAAGAGGTTGCAGTTGTAGGTGGTGGCGACACTGCTTTAGAAGATGCTATATACTTATCCGATATAGCTAAAAATGTATATTTAATACATAGAGGAAATGAATTCAAAGCACAAGAAATGTTTGTAGAAAAGATTAAAAAAAAGCGAAATGTTATTATTAAATATAATACCACAGTGAAAAAGTTAAGAGGAGATGATTATTTAGAGGGTTTAGTATTAGATGAAAATGGTACAGAAAAATCTTTAGATGTTTCTGGCGTATTCATCGCTGTAGGGTTGACACCAAGCAATGAAATATTTGGAGATATAATTGAAACAGACGATCATGGATATATCATAAGCAAAGATGGCGTTCATACAAATAGAGAGAAAATATACGTAGCAGGTGATGCTAGATCAAAAGAGTTAAGACAGCTTGCAACTGCAGTAAGCGATGGAGCCATAGCAGCTACCACTGCAATAAAAGAAATGAAAGGATGATTTTATGGTAACAGAAATAATTGAAAGTGAATTCAATGAAAAAATTAAAGAAGGGAAAGTGCTAGTTGATTTCTATGCAGAATGGTGTGGACCATGCAAAATGTTATCTCCAATAGTTGAAGAAGTAGCTAATGAAGTCAATGACTACAAGTTTTATAAAGTAAATGTAGATAATGCCAGTGAAGTATCAAGAAAATACGGCATTATGTCAATACCAACATTAATTAAGTTTGAAAATGGTGAAGAAAAAGAAAAATCTATAGGGCTTAGATCAAAAGAAGATTTGATTGCTTGGTTAAAGTAAAAACTTAGGATGGTGAAAAAATGAATTCTGATACATTAGTAATAATGGCCGCAGGGTTGGGGTCGAGATTTGGTGGTTTAAAGCAAATAGAACCAATAGATGATGATGGCAATTTTATATTGCACTATTCGGCATATGATGCTTACAAAGCAGGATTTAAAAAAATAGTCTTTGTCATAAAGGAAGAGTCACTTGAATTATTTAAAGAAAAAGTTGGCAAAAAATTGGAAAAATTTATCGATGTAGAGTATGCTTTTCAAAAGATGGATAATATACCTGTCGATTTCGATTATTCCGCAAGAGTTGCACCTTGGGGTACTGCTCATGCAATTTATTGTGCAAAAGACTATGTTAAAGGAAGTTTTGCATTTATTAATGCTGATGACTTTTACGGTAAAGAATCTTTTAAATTAGCTTTTAAAGGATTAAAACATGCTGATGAAACAGAGGAAGCAACGTGTATAGCATTCCCATTTAAAAACAGTGTATGGGGAAATGAAAAAGTCAAAAGGGCAGTATTAGAAGAACAAAATGGATACATTGTAAACTTAATAGAGAGTAGCATTGAAGCATTTTCTGATTATGCAGAAGCAACGCCATTAGATACATCTATAGAACCTTTTAAAATAAAGTTAGAACAACTAGTATCTATGAACATGTTTTCTCTACCACACAAGGCCTTCGATATTATATATAGGGACATGGTCGAGTATTTTAAACAAGATAGAGATACAATTCTAAAGGGAGAAATATTGATACCTATAGTCCTTAGAAATGCTATCGCTAGTGGCGAGTTAAAACTAATTAAAGATGGTACGAGCGAGGAATGGATGGGTATGACCTATAAAGAAGACCTCGAAAAAATTAAGAACAAAATAAGAGAGTATAAAGCTCAAGGAATTTATCCAGAGCATTTATTTGAAGAGTGATTTGAAAGTCACTTTTTCTTATGCTAAAATACACATAGGTGGTTACATGGAAATAATAGGTTACAAAAAACTTAAGACGAATTTATATGAAATTACAATTAAAGATGGACTTAATAAAGATAAAATAGAATTGTACGATGATATTATTTTAAAGTATGAGCTGCTAATCGATAAAACTTTAACAAAGACAAAACTTAATACTATTATCAAGGAAAATGAGATTACTAAGAGTTATTTTGAAGTACTAAAATATATATCTAGAAAAATGCGAACAGAAAAAGAGATTAAAGAGTTTTTAAAGACAAAAGAGTATTCTGAATACTCTATTCAAAAAAGTATAGATAGATTAAAAAAGGAAGGATATATAAATCAAGAAAAATATATATCAAGCTATATAAATGATGCATTACAATTAAGTAATGATGGCCCAATTAAAATTAAAGATTCTCTTATGAAACTTGGTATAAATGAACGATTAATAGACGAATCATTGGAACAGATAGACCAAGTTGTTTTTAAAAATCGCATGATTAAAATTATAGAAAAAAAGAAAAAGATAAACAAAAATTCAGAGATTATATTTAAAACAAAACTCAAGTCACAATTATTTTTATTGGGATATCCTGAAGAAATGATAAAGTCTTTGATGGACGGGATGGAAATAGATGAAAGCGCTAATTTCGAACGGGAAGCTAATAAATGTTGGGATTATTTAGCTAGAAAATATAAAGACAGGGAACTAGTACTTAAATTTAAAAACAAGATGTACACAAAAGGCTTTCAATTAGATATGATAAACAATTTTATCGACAATAAAACTTCACAATAGTGTGAAGTTTTTTTAGTTAAAAAATTTATTTTCTTTTTCTTCAACTGTATCTTCTAGTTTTTCTGTCTCTATTTTATTAAGATTAGTAAAGGCATTTTGTTCTACTAGATTTTCTGGATTGAAAACCTTGTTTCCTTTTTTCTCTTTTTTTCTTTTTGCAAACTTATTAAGTAGTTTGTATGCTGTTACTACTAGTAATACTGCTAGCAAAACAATAAGTAAAGCAATAAGTAATTGACTATTTTCCATGTTTTCTCACTAATTATTTCCGTTTTCAATTTGGTCACGTAAATTATTCATTTTCTTATTGTAATTAACTCTTATTTCATCATCGATTATATCTACACCATATTCTTCTCTTAAAGCTTTAAGAGCATCTAATTGCATTGTAGCATTATTGGCAAGTTTATCATCTTTAATTGCATCGATTACTTTTTCTTTAACCTTTTCTAAAGATTCTTTTTCGTATTCCTTAGTTACGTATATTATCTCATAACCTTGTTCTGTTTTAACTGGAACTGTTGAATAGGATTTTACTTCAATGGAAAAAGCTTCTTTATCAAATTCTTTACTTCCATAAGACCCTTTGCTAATCTTTCCTAGCTTTCCACCATCATTTTTTGTTTTTTCATCGCTTGAATATTCTTTAGCTAAATCAGCAAATTTTTCGCCTTTTTTAAGTTTAGCAATAATCTCTTTAGCAGTTTCAAATGCTTTGTTCTCTTCTTTAGCTTTTTCATCATCAGTCATATTATCTAAAACATCTGGAACTATTAAAATATGACTAATATCCCTATCTCCAACTATTTCATTTTTATAATACTTGCTAATTTCACTTTCTGTTATAGATGATTTAGCATAATCCTCTGTTGCTTTATTTCTTAAGTAGTTTAACTTAAGATATTCTAAATATTCATCGAAACTAGATATACCATAATATTGTCCTAACAAGTTTAATAGTTCACTTTCGTCCTTGTAATAAGTTTTTGCTGTCTTTAAAGAATCGTCAGCATATTTTTTCGCTTCAGTTAAGTTATCTTTATACTTATCTTCAAGCATTTTTCTATCGATCATATCAGAAATAATTTCCGTTGCATAAGCATCCTTCAATTCTTCGTAAAGATCTTCTGTACTAATAGAATCGATTTTCTCAAATGATACTACAGCCTCTTTACCGCCTTTCAATTTTGGAATTGTTTTTTCGCAGCCACATAACAATAATACAGCTGCTAATACAAATATAATTCTTTTTTTCATATTATCTCTCTCCTAACAGTTTCTATCATATCAAATTCGCCGTTAAAATACAAGCAATTAAAGTTTTTTGAACACTTTATAATAATTTGCCATAAAATACTATGAAAAGATAAAAAGGAGGGGTAATTTATGAATACAGGATGCGGATATCAAAATTGTAATAATGGCGTTACAGGTGCTGCTTTTATCTTAGTATTATTCATTCTATTAGTTATTATAATCGGTGCAGCATTATAATTGCATAAAAATATAAATAGATTATTTATTCTTCTTAATAGGCAATGCCAAAAAAAACTGCTTTATTAGCAGTTTTATTCATTTACAGTAGTAGACTTCTTAGTTTTTCTAGTAGCTTTTTTATTTAGGGTTCTAGCTTCTCTTGTACTAATAACAACTTTTTCGCCATTAATAGTCATTTTTTGTTTATTAATATTTTGTTTTCTTCTAGTAGCATTTTCTGCATGTGATCTAGAGTTTCCAAAATTAGGTTTTTTTCTAGTTACTTTTGTTGCCATAATATCCCTCCTTAAGTAAATTGCCTCTAAATTATAGCAAATAAAGCGTAGCATGTCAATTTTAATATAAATAAAAATACTATAAATCTTGTATCGATAAATAATAATATGTTAGAATTAAGTCATAAGGAGGGATACTATGAATTATACGCCAATAGGCTTTAAAACAGATTATTCTCTTCTTAAAAGTTTGCTTAAAGTTAAGGACATTATAGAATACGCTAAAACTCAAGGATCTACTTATGCTGGTGTACTTGACGATAATATGTATGGAATAATGGATCTTTACGATAAATGTAGACAAAACGGACTAAAGTGTATCTTTGGCCAAGTTATTAAAATAGGTGAAACTAAATTTTATATATATATTAAGAATTATTCTGGTTATTTAAATTTGATTACTATAAACGATCTTATTGATAGTAAAAAGTTTTCACTAGATCAATTATTTAAATATAATGATGGATTGGTTATCGTATTACCATATGAAAACTACAATCTTTTTAATAGACTAAAAACGACATTTGAAATATATTTAGGATATAAAAATGAATCGGAACTAAAAAATGCATTACTGATTAGTAAGAATGTTTTATTCATTAATGAAATAAGAGCGTTAAATAAAAGTGATAAGAGCCTTTTATCTATACTATATAAGATAGGAGGAACTGAATTTAAGGAAGAAGACTATTATATTTTAAATGCCACTGATTTTGACAAAAATACTATAAAAGAGTTTTTAGATACAATTACTCTAGAATTCGATTTTACTAAGCGCTATATACCTGTTTTTACTAAAAGTAAAGAAGAATCTAGAAATTATTTATCTACTCTTGCAATAAATGGATTAAAGAAAAGACTCAACAATAAAGTACCCGCAATTTACATTGAAAGGCTAAAACACGAACTTTCCGTAATAGAAAATATGGGCTTTGTCGATTATTTTTTGATAGTTTATGATTATGTGAAGTATGCTAAAAAGCATGATATCATGGCTAATCCAAGGGGTAGTGCTGCCGGATCTTTAGTATCATACACTTTGGGTATTTCGGATGTCGATCCACTAAAATATGATTTGTTATTTGAGAGGTTTTTAAATCCTGAACGTGTTACTATGCCAGATATTGATATGGATTTTGAAGACACTAGAAGACAAGATATTATCGATTATGTTAAAGAAAAATACGGAGAGAAAAATGTTTCACTCATCGTAGCGTATTCTACTATGGCATCTAAGCAGGTAATTCGAGATGTAGGAAAAGTATTAGGTATTAAACAAGAACTAGTCGACACCCTATCTAAAAAGTTAACTATTAAGGGAACTTTAAAAGAAAATGTTCAAAATGAAGAAGTAGTTTCTTTTATTAAAGAAAACAAATTAGAAACTTATTATAAAATATGCATTAGACTAGAGGGACTCAAAAAAAATACCACTGTACATGCCGCTGGAGTCGTTATATCGAGTGTCAATCTTTCGAGCATAATACCTACTATGAAAACACAAGATGGACTTCTTACCGGTTTTACTATGGAATATTTGGAAAATTTAGGACTTTTGAAGATGGATTTTTTAGCGCTAAGAAACCTCACTACAATGCATAATATATTGACATTGATAAGAAAGAAAGAAAAAGCTTTTAATTTAAGCAATATACCATTTAATGATTCCAAAACATTTGAAATATTTAAAAAAGGAGATACTGACAATATTTTCCAATTTGAGAGTATCGGAATGAAAAGATTCTTGAAAAAATTATCTCCACAAACTCTTGATGATTTAATCGCTGCTAATGCTCTATTTAGACCAGGCCCTATGCAAAATATAGACGAATACGTCGCAAGAAAAAACGGTTCACACAAGGTAACATATCCAGATAAAAGTTTAGAACCGATACTAAAAAGCACATACGGAATTATTATATATCAGGAGCAAATTATGCAAATTTTATCCTTAATGGGTGGCTATTCTTTTGCAGAAGCCGATTTGGTAAGGCGCGCTATGAGCAAGAAAAAACATGATGTCATGGAAAAGGAAAAGATTAGATTTGTAAATGGTGCTGTTAACCGTGGATATACTGAAGAATGTGCAAAAGAAGTGTATGAGTTAATAATAAAATTTGCTAACTACGGATTTAATAAATCTCACTCTGTCGTTTATGCCATAATGGGATATCGTATGGCTTATTTAAAAGCACATTATAGAGAATTATTTAGTATTAATAATTTAAATATGAATTCTAGCAGCAAATCTTCAATTAAAGAAATAATAGAAGATGCCAAAAATAGAGGAATGGAAATAATAAAACCAGATGTCAACAAAAGTTCGTATGAATATGCAATAAATGAGAATAGATTAATATTACCTTTAAATTGCATTAAAGATATAAGTACAAATATCAGTAAAGTAATTATCGATAATGCTCCATATAGTGACATGTATGACTTTTTTTTGAAAAGTTACGGGCAATTTATTACAAGACAAATCGTCGGAAGGCTTATAAAAGCTGGAGCATTCGATAGCTTTGGATATAAAAAGATAACTTTACTTGATAATTTAGATGCTCTTGTCACATATTATGACTTATGTAAAAGCTTGGATGAATCACTTGTGGAAAAACCTGAGATAATAGAATCAAATTCAGACGATTTAGAGGTCAATGACTTAGATACATTTGGATTCTATATCATGAATCATCCAACAAGTTGTATGACTGGCGTAATAAAAATCAAAGACTTATCGAAACACAAAAATAGAATAGTAAATATTGGCGTAATTGTGGATAAAATAAAAGTTATCAACACAAAAAAAGGTGAAAAGATGGCATTCGTAAATTTATCAGACGATACTGGAAGTATTAATGGTGTAATATTTCCTAAAAATAATGCAATGTTAGGCGATATAAATGATGGAACTATAACAAAGTTAAAAGTTAATGTTACTGAACGAAATGATGAAATACAAGTAATAATTGAAGAACTACAAAAAAACTCCTAGCTAATTACTAAGAGTTTTAATATTATTAATAATTCGTTGCTTTTAATTCCATAAAGCTCTCTGGGTGCTTGCATACTGGACAAACTTTCAATGCATCTTTGCCATAATAAACGTGTCCACAGTTTCTGCAAATCCAAATAGTTTCGACGTCCTTGTGGAAAACTTGATCATTTTCAACTTTTTCTAGTAAATCTTTATATCTTTCTTCATGATGGCGTTCGATTTCACCTACCATTTCAAATAACCTAGCAATTTGATCAAAGCCCTCTTCACGAGCAGTCTCTGCGAATTCTTTGTACATACTAGTCCACTCATAGTTTTCACCACTAGCAGCATCTTTTAGGTTATCTATTGTACTTGGTACTTCTCCACCGTGTAATTCTTTAAACCAAAGTTTAGCATGTTCTTTTTCATTGTTAGCAGTCTCTTCAAAAATAGCGGCGATTTGTTCATATCCGTCCTTTTTTGCTTTGCTAGCATAATAAGTATATTTATTTCTAGCTTGGCTTTCTCCTGCAAAAGCAGTCATTAGATTTGCTTCCGTTTTGCTTCCTTTTAATTCCATATTATTCACTCCTTATATGAAGATTATAACACAACAATAATGTAATAGCAAAAATATCAAATATTTGTTACAATACTTATGGGGAGTAAATTTTATGAGTAAGAAAAATATTTCGACAGTTTTAAATATATTAATAGTTGTATTGGAAATTATTGGCATCATCTATACATTGAGTTCATATAAACTTAATTTGTTTATGTATTACACGATAGACAGCAATATATTATTGTTGTTTGCATCAATTTTGTATCTAATTGGTTTATTTACAGGCAAAGATAACAAGTTTATTCATTTATTAAAGTTTAGTGCGACAGTATCAGTTGCAATTACATTTATAGTAGTTTTATCGATACTTTCTTGGTCTTCTAGTATGAGTTTGTATAACCTATTAGTAAAGGATGCTATGCTATATCACCATATACTTTGCCCATTATTAGCAATTACTTCATTTATATTATTTGAAAAATACGATAATAAAATGAATAGATATCAATTAAAAGGATTACTATTTACAGTTTTATATGCAGTGGTTATTATATTTCTAAATATATTTAAGGTTATTTCTGGACCATATCCATTTTTGATGGTTTATAATCAATCGATAATAGCTTCGATGATTTGGTTTATAATTATGGCGTGTATAACTTATATAGTATCATTAACAATTAAAATATTAAGTGAAAAATATAATAATTAAAAGGAGAAATAGATATGTTTGAATACATGGGAGATAGAATTAATAATGCAATTAAGAATATAAGAGGAATGGGAAAAATTACTGAAAATAATATAAATGACGCAGTAAGAGAAATTCGTATGGCTCTATTAGAGGCAGATGTCAATTATGAAGTCGTTAAGGAATTTATTGCATCTATCAAGGAAAAAGCCCTTGGGATGGATGTTGGTAAAAACGTTAAACCTGATGAGTTGTTTATCAAGTTAGTAAGAGATGAATTAATAGAGCTATTGGGTAAAGATAGTGTAGAGCTCGTCACAAATGGTAATCCTACAATCATAATGATGGTTGGACTTCAAGGTAGTGGTAAAACTACAACGGCTGGTAAAATAGCTTCTTATGTAAGAAAAAGAAATAAGAAAAACCCATTATTAGTGGCATGTGACATATATAGACCTGCTGCTATAGATCAACTTAAAACAATAGGTAAGTCCTTAAATATTCCAGTATTTTCTAAAGAAAATGCTAGTGTTATCGAGATAATTGACGAAGCTTTAGTATATGCAAAAGATAATAAACATGACTACATTATCATAGATACTGCAGGTAGATTGCAAATCGATGAAAAGTTAATGGATGAGTTGGTGGATATATCAAACCATGTTAAACTAAATGAGATTTTACTTGTAATAGATGCTATGATGGGGCAAGATGCTATAAATGTTATAAATGGGTTCAATACAAAGCTTTCACTTACAGGTGCAGTACTTACAAAGATGGACGGAAATACTAAAGGTGGAGTTGCACTTTCTGTAAGACATTTAACTGGAATACCTGTAAAATTTGTAGGTGACTCAGAGAAGATGGATGGATTAACTTTATTCGATCCAGAGAGAATGGCTGATAGAATTCTAGATATGGGAGATATATTATCCATTGCTCAAAAAGTAGAAGATTCTATCGATATGGACGAAGCGAATGACTTAGCCAAGAAAATGCAACGAGGCAAGTATGACCTTGAAGATTTTTTAACAAATTTAAAACAGATAAGAAAGTTAGGACCACTTGAAAACATATTAAAAATGTTACCTGGCGCAAGAAAAGCGGGGCTAAATAATATTAATATTGACCCTAAAGATATGGCGCATATAGAAGCAATTGTATTATCGATGACTCCTGAAGAACGAAGACATCCAGAAATATTGAAAGCTACAAGAAAAAAAAGAATTGCCGCTGGATCTGGTAGAAGTGTAGAAGAAGTAAATAGACTATTAAATCAGTTTGAAGATATGAAAAAAATGATGAAACAAATATCGAGTGGTAACATGAAACTGCCATTCTAAGATAGACAAAAGTCTAACAATACTATATATAGAAACATAAAATACACTAGAAAGGAAAGTGTATTTTTATGTTCAAACAAAATAGATGTTATGATAACTCTATGGACGCTTCTTTTAATTACAATGCAAACATGGGAATGGATGCTATGCAAATGGGTACCATGAATCAAGCAAGTGGTTGTGCTATGCCACCAGTTTATGAATGCCCTCAAGAAAGAGTTGTAAACAAAGAAATAATCCACGAAGTCCAACATATCTGTCCTATCAATACAAGAATCGTAAATCATCACATATATAGACACACATATGCTCCATGTTATACATGTTGTGAAGAAAATGTCTGCTCTGATGTTTACGAAGGAAGTTGCTGTAATTTTTAAGAAAGATATCGTCTTTCTTTTTTTTATGATATACTTGTTATAGTAGGGTGATTAGTATGCCAATTGAGCAGCAAATAGAATATTTAAAAACCGTGTTAGAATCTAATAAAATTAGTATATTAGAAGAATACTTGCCCCAAATGTTTAGTCAAGATATCGACTCACAAAAAAGAATAATTGATTTGTTTTTAGAGTATACTTCTAGTGCTATATGGTCATCAGGAGAACTAAGAAACATATTACTGAATAATCGAGAATTATATGAATATTCTGAAAATAAACTAGCGGAGATGATACAACAAGGTGTTAGTATATTACTATTAACGGTTTTTAAAGATAGTACAACTGTTTTAAAGGCTACATTAAATGCTGGGATATATTCTCCAGTTTTAAATATGTTTTCTAGCGCTGCTTATGAAGGAGTAGATATCGAACTTGTCGCCAATTTGATATGCTCAGATAAAATTGGATTTATTCCACAAGGTTTACAATCCAATGCTAAATTATTAAATATACTGTTGAACAATAATATTTATAAATATATTGATTATTTTGGGCCCGAAGGGTCGTTATTAGACTGGTCGTTTAGCGGAGACTTTGTAACCCCCTTTACGGATGATAACGTTTCTCTTATTATCTCAGCATATAAAAGAGGAAAAATAGAATCATTCCCAACAGGAATGAGTGATAATCCAGTTGCTTTGCGCTTAACTTTAGACTCAGGGCAATATGATTCACCATTATGGTTTGGGCCAAGTGCTTTCAACGAAGAAAATATGGCTAAACTAAAAGAATTACTAAAAGATAATAAGATTAATTATATCCCTGTATATTTAAGGAATTCTAATGAACTTTTAAAATTTGTGATTAGAGAGTGCAGTAAGGACTTAATAAGGGAATTTAGTATTGAAGCATTCACAATTGCCGAAGTAGAACAAATTATAGTATTTTTAAAGGATGGACTTTTACAAGAAATACCTGAGTGTTTTTACGATAGTTCAGATAATAACCTTCAGCCTACAATTGTCGAAATACTCTTACAAAATAATCTATCAAAGCACATTACTTATTTTAGGGAAAGTGCATTTACAGAGAGTTCTTTAAGTCTCTTCTATCAAAAACTAAGAGAAGGGAAAATAGATAAGATACCGCTATTTTTGAATGGGAAATCTGAAGTATTAGAGGCAATTATAAATTCTCCAAAAAAATCATTATTAGATCAACTTAAGATTTCGGCATTTACAACAGAAAGCGTCAATAAATTTATACAAAGAGCTGATAATATTGAGGACTTCATGTATTTAAGAATGGCTAATGCAGAAGAAGTTTTAAATAACGAAGAAACATTAAATTTATTGTCAAAAAAATTTAATGATCCCTCTTTAAAAGAAAAAATCACATCACTCTTATCCAAAAACAGTAAAATATTTGAATCATTAAATCTAGGATTATTATCTAGCCCTTTTTCTGTGTTAGGTTTAGACTTTATAGAAAGAATATCTAGATTTGAATCGATTCAAAAACCACTATTAAGATTAAGCAAATCTCGACCTGCTTGTATCAGATTATTTGCAAGAATAGTTGATGTCTTAAATAATAGTACACTAGATATAACAGAACTAATTGAGAAAATATGTATAAATGGGCTAGAAAGTAATGCGTATGATTCTTTGCTATCAGATATTTCCGATGTAGATATATTAAGTGAAGAGGATATTTGGATGTTTGGATATGTTTTATCGAAAATGGAAAATCCTTTTAATATCCAAAGCTTGAATGACTTAAGAAATTTAAGGGAAAAACGGGCGAGTGCATTTAATCGTGCTGACAATAGCAACGAATTGAAACAAATGGGCATATTAAAATCGAACATCCTTGAAAAAAGATACGGTGTCAATATTCGTGAAGCCAATTTTATTCTATCAAGATACCTACCTAAGACTGTAAAATTAGATGATTTAGAAAAGAACGGTGTAGATAAGGCCATTATTGATGCGTTATCGTTAATGAAAAAAGTAAATGAGTGTGAAGATATATCAATACTAAAAGAGATGCTAAATAATGTACCAGATATAATAGATATAGATATTTCTCTTCTTTTATTTGCTGAAGAGCGAATTAGAGCAGCATATGCAAAAATGTACAATAAAACATTATATAAACCAAGAGCGGAAGATTTAAGCAGGAACATTAAACTTTCCAATGTAGAGTACAATGGTAATAAAATAGAGGTATATGAATTAAATGATGATTTTGCAATGCAAATACATGCTTTGGGTGCTTATAGTGATTATGAAACGCCAAACAACTTTAAAGATGCGTGGGATATACCTGAAATTGTAATGCATGGGTTGTGCACAAGTTATATAAGAAACGACGAAATAGCAGTTGCAAGATCGGAACATCCTATATTAGGATTTGCTAGCTATGAATCGGCAGGCATGTTATTGCAGGGTAATTATGATTTAAACTCTTCCAACTTTAATATGTGCAATAGCATTTCTGGATGTAACGCTGGTGCTTTTTTTCCGCCTAGTATGTTGCCAGATATGACAAGACATAATCACAACGAAACAGTTTTAGAAAGAAGATTACTTAAAGGAGATGGTCAATTTAAAAGAGAACCGGATTATATTGTTTATATAACAGATTCTCTAGAGAATGACGAATTAAATAGCTCTTTGTGGGAAGAAACAAAGGAAGCTGCGCAAGATTTTGGTGTACCAATTGTTTTAATTGATCGTGAAAAATTCTTAACAAGAGAAAAAAACAAGATGGCTAGCAAGTTTGATAAATTTGAAAAAACGAAAGACCCTACTATGTTTAGTGAATTATTTACGACATACATGAATAATGTTGTTGGAAATAGGTATTCAAACATAAAGAGCAGTATCAATATTAATAATGCAGATAAATTGTTTGATTATTGTATCTACACAATTGTTAAATTAATAAACGAAAAAGAATTTGATCAAGCAGCATCTTTAATTGTAGGTTTGTCTTCATTATTAGAAAGAGAATCAGCTAGCTTTTCAGTAGCAAAATTAGCTTCAGAAAAAGATAGACCAAAATATTTAAATAAAAAAAGTATAGTTGATTATTTATTACAATGTGCCAAAGAGCCTATAAGTTATAAACAAGCAGAGGATATATATCAAACAGAAATGGCAGAATTAAAAGAAATTACAGTTTCTTTAAGTCAATCTGCATCTCAAGAAACAGAGGGATGGCATTTGTAAAATAAGTGTCAAAACTTGTCAGATTTATTGAAAGATATTAAATTGTTTTGTATGATTAAAGTACCGGAGAGTGATAATATGATATATCCATCAATCGATAAACTTTTGAATATCGTCAGTTCAAAATATGAGTTAGTACACATAATGGCGCAAAGAAGTAAACAAATGCACGATTACAATAACTATCAAATGAAAAAAGATGAATACAAAAGTTATTCTAACCTTGGCAAATCCATGGAAGAGATTGAAAAAGGGTTAATTAAAATAACAAAACCAGAGAAATAGAATTTATTTTATTTAATACATTATTTATAATTGACTATTTAGAAGATAAAAGAACCTCAAAAATGCTTTTTTGAGGTCTTTTTAATGTATTATAGTACCAATTTCTATTATTTATTATAAAATCCACCTGCTTTCAACAAAAAACAGTTGACAAAATAGCTAAAAAGTATTAGTATATGAGCCAATTTCAAAGGGGGATTATTTATGAAATTAAAAAACATTTTAATGAGTTTAGTTGTTATTATTGGTGCATTCTTTGCAATAGATGTAAATGCAAAAGCGCCAGAATATTTTGAAATGGTAAGAGATACCAATTATGTTCTTAACTATTATGAAGACATCGTTGAGGTTCCAGGAGAAACTCACGCAGTTTATTTTCCACTTAAGTATAGTAAAAATGGAAATTATTTAATTTTTTGTACAGCAGATAGAGAGGCAAAGGCCGATAATAATACTAAGTATACTAAAACGACATTTGTAAATGACTATGATGGAGCAATAACAGCTGCCATTATTAAGACAGGTGTTGGTGAAAATGCGACTAAAGACACAAGTCGTAAAGGTCTTGAAAAGGCATTTTTTACTCAACTAGCAATTTGGAAGTCATTACCAAATACTGGTAAAACATTTTTAAGCACTGAAAAAGCTTTTAGTACAAGTCAAAGAGAATTTTTTAATAAAATGATTGCTGCAGGTGCTGCTGCAAAGATAAAATATATTGATATTAAAAACTTCTCAATTTCACTTAATTCAACAAGTTTAAATTTCACACTTAATGCTGATGTTTATGAATCACAAGTTATTAAAGTATCAGGAAAAGAAATAAAAACAATTAAAACATCAGTTAATATGGGTGAGGTAGTAGAAAAAGATGGCGGTTATGTAATAAGAATTGCCAAGAACAAATTATCTGAAGGAAAAAATAAAATTACCTTCAAGGCAGATGCAACAAGTAATAGTATTGCCGTCGCACGTAATTATACCAATGGTAAAGCTGGTCAACAAACTACAACTATTACCGAACTTGATTATTATTCAAATACAGCATCTGCATCTATTTCTGGGGAAATTGTCATAAAAACTAATAAAGTACCTATTAGCAAAGTAGATGCAACGAATCAAAACGAATTACCAGGAGCAAAATTAGAATTAACATACCCAGATGGTCACACATATTCATGGCTATCTGAGTCGACTCCTAAAGAATTTATTCTTGAACCAGGCACATATAAATTAAGAGAAACTTTACCCCCAACTGGTTATATTAAAAGTGATGAAGTTATTACATTTGAGGTAGACAAGGACGGAAAGGTTGCCGAACCTGTAGTAATGGTTAACTATCCTCTAGGCCATACTGTAATTAGCAAAATAGATGCTACGAATGGTGAAGAATTACCAGGAGCAAAACTTATCTTAAAAGATGAGAACGGTAATGAAATTAAAAAATGGACTTCTGGAACAACTCCTGAACCAATCTACGATTTACAGCCTGGTAAATATTATTTAACGGAAATTCAAGCACCAGATGGATATATTACAAGTAAGGAAACAATTACATTTACTGTTGATAAACAAGGTAAAGTTGAAACTCCAGCACCTATGAAGAACTATCCAAAAGGAAAAGTACCAATTAGTAAACAAGACGCTACGACTCAAACTGAGTTAGAAGGAGCAACACTTATTCTAAAGGATGCCAATGGCGAAGTAGTTGAAAAGTGGATTTCAGGTAACCAACCACACTTTATCACTTTGGATCCTGGTAAATATTATTTAACGGAATTTCAAGCACCAGATGGATATATCAAAAGTGAAGAAACAATTACATTTGAGGTTGATGAAGAAGGAAACGTTAAAGAGCCTGTAATTATGTATAATAAAAGAATTCCGAACGTTCCAGTTCCTAAGACATCTTCATTTAAAACTATTACAACATCTATAATCGGTATTATAACAATTATATTAGGCGCTGTAACTATTTACAGAGTTTATAAAAAGAATGAAGCGTAATAGTATATATTTAAAGATAGCAACAGGGGTATCACTATTATTAGTAGGTACCCTTGTTCTATTTTCCGATTACATAAAAGAAAAAAGGGATGTTGTATTTAGTGATATGAATCTTGCTTTAACTGAACTTCAAGAAGAAGTAAAAAAAGAAGAGCAAGAAGTTTTGATACCTGATAGTTTAGAAATTGAGCGTCAGGATATCGAAGAAAAAAAAGAAGAACAAATCTATGAAAAATATTTAGGTATTTTAAGTATCCCGAAAATAAATCTATATAGAGGATTTTACGATAAGAATTCGAAGTTAAATAAAGTGGATAAAAACTTATATGTTTTGCCACAATCTGACTACCCAGATGTATCTGCTGGTAATTTAATGATTGCAGGCCATTCTGGAACGAGTAATATAGCATACTTTAAAAACCTTTATCAGCTTGAAGTTTCTGACGAAATAACAATTAATTATAATGAAAAAAAATATATATATATAGTTGAAAAGATATATGATGTTGAAAAAACTGGATCGGCAAGAATCTTAAGGAATACAACAAGAACGACACTTACTTTAATAACTTGTACGAAAAACGATGATGCACATCAAACTATATATATAGCTTATTTAGATAGAATAGAATAAAAGAAAGGGGAATTCATATGACGTATTTAAATATTACTGAAAAATTAGAAATATTATTTAATACATTAATAGATTACAAACTTATCTTACTATTTGCAAGTGTAGTAATTATTTTAACCATATTATATGTATTTAAAAGATTGAGTGGAAACGGTTATGTTAAAGGAATTAGTTTATCACTGTTGTTTTCATTAATAATAAGTTTTATTGTCAATCAAGATGGTATGTCAAAAGTCTTTGACAACGTTTCAACAAAATTTTTTGAAAACATTTATTTTCCATCAGTCTATACATATACAGGTATTATTTTAATATTGCTGATATCTACTATACTAACCGCATTCAATAAAAACTCAAAAAAGGTATATAAAATTATTAACTCTTCTGCATTTATTATTAACAGTACATTATTTGTTCTATTGTTAAACATAATTGCCAATAATGATATAGATATATTCTCAATTGAATCGCTA
>CACYEG010000051.1 GCA_902773365.1 uncultured Erysipelotrichaceae bacterium | reverse complement strand
TTGAAACTGGTCAGAGTTGGAAAACAGCAGCCATAAGAGTTAATTCTGCGTGTTCTTTTTTATTGGTGAGGTAAAATGAATAAAAAAATAATAATGAAATTATTTAATTTAATTAAAAAAACTGAGAAAATCGACGATTTTCCGGTTTCGGCCGTTATTTATAAAGATGATAAAGTTGTAGCTACAGGATACAATAAAAGGAATAAAAGTAATGACGTTACAGATCACGCAGAAATAGTAGCTATTAGAAGAGCAAACAAAAAAATCAATAATTGGAATTTGCAGGGGTACAATATGATTGTTACACTTGAGCCGTGTCATATGTGCGAACAAGTGATAAAAGAAGCTCGTCTAGACAATGTTTATTATATTATATCGAGGAGTAAAACAAAGAAACCTTACAAAAACACAGTTATAAAAAAATGTGAATGTGACAGTGAACTTACGGCAAAATATATGACAAAAATAACGAGTTTTTTTAAAAATAAACGCTAGCTTTTGGTATATAACTTTGATATAATTTATATAGGAGATGGTCAGCCATGTCAGAAACAGCTTATAAAGTATTATATAGAAAATATAGGCCAAACAACTTTAGTGAGGTGGTTGGACAAGATACAATTACCGAAACACTAAAAGCAAGTATTAAAAACAAAACATTTGCTCATGCCTACGTTTTTACTGGGCCAAGAGGAACCGGAAAAACATCAACTGCAAAAATAATGGCAAAAGCACTTAATTGCGAAAACCCGATAGATGGTGAGCCTTGCGGAAAGTGCAGGTGCTGCCAAGACTTTACAACTAGCCCGGATATTATAGAAATCGATGCTGCTTCTAATAACGGAGTTGACGAAATAAGAGAATTAAGAAACAATGTCATGCTGTCTCCAGGAGAATCAAAATATAAAATATATATAATCGATGAAGTACATATGCTTTCGGCTGGTGCATTTAACGCACTATTAAAAACACTTGAAGAACCTCCTGAACATGCGGTATTTATTTTAGCAACAACCGAGGTATATAAAATACCCATTACAATTTTATCAAGATGTCAAAGATATGATTTTAAAAAGATTTCAAAGCAAGATATGTTATCTCATTTAAAAGACATTTGCTTTAAAGAAAAAATATCTTGTGATGAAGCTGCACTTGATGAAATATATGAACTTAGTGATGGATGCTTAAGAGACGCTCTTAGTATTCTTGATCAGTTATCTAAAGGTGATAAAAAAATTACTTCAGAAAATATTGCCGAAAGATATAATCTTGTTTCAGATAAAAAGATTGACGAATTATTTAAAAAAATCGTAAAATCAAACTCAGAGGAAGTAATTAACATTTTAAATCAATTTCAAGATAACGGCATGAATCCACAGAAACTTATAAAAAAAATACTTAAATTTCTCGAAAAAAAATGTATTGAAATTAAGTCTGGAGTAAATAAAGAGTTTTCCTTCATTAAGGTTAAAAAACTTATGATTGCACTTAATGATATTTATATTGATGCTAGAATAAACGATAACGTCTATTCTATGGTAATTTTGGCAATTCTAGATTTAATGAATGATCAGGTTATTGAAAAAGATAAACCTGATATAAAAACAAATCCACTAAGTATAATTGATATAAGAATTAATAATTGTTTTGAGAGCGCTGATAAAGAGTCTCTTCAAAAGATTACAGCGTTATGGAATAGTTTACTTAAAGATAAATTATCGGAATTAGATGTTTCTGAATATAAGCCTGTTGCATCGTCAAATAAACATGTTATATTTACATCGGAAGACGAATCTTTAGTAAACTTATTTAACATGAAGAGTGAAGATGTTGAAAAAATGTTAAAAAAGGCAAAAATGCAGGTAAAAGTTGTTGCTATTACTGAATCTCGTTGGAAGGACGAAAAAGAGAAATATAAGGTAAATGTTAAAAAAGGTTATAAATATAAATATATAGAAGAGCCAGAAAAAAAAATAACAGATGATGCTGAAATAAAAGAATTGTTTGAAGATAAATTAATTGAAGTATCGTAAAGGAGAGAATAAATTATGAACATGCAAAGTATTATGGCACAAGCACAAAAAATGCAAAGAGAAATTACAAAAAAGCAAGAAGAAATCTATGCTTCAACATTTGAAGGAACATCAGAATGGGTTAAAGTGACTGTAAATGGGAAAAAAATTGTACAAAAAGTCGAAATTACATATGCAGGTAATATTAATGATGATAGAGAAATGCTTTCTGATATGATTACTATTGCTTTCAACGATGCAATTAGCAAAATTGAAAAAGAAATAGAAAATAAGCTTGGTAGTTACAGTAAACAATTAGGCGGGCTAATGTAATGAATATTTATCCGGACTTGTTATATACGATAATTGAATACTTCAAAAAATTGCCCGGAATTGGTGAAAGAACAGCAGAAAGATATGCATTGGCACTAATCAATTTACAAGAAGATGAGCTGAGCGATTTTGCGGAAAATATTTCAAAAATAAAGAAAACGCTCCATACTTGTGAAATATGTGGACATCTTACAGACATGAATGTGTGCAAAATATGCAGTGACGAAGATAAAAAGAAAAATCTAATTTGCGTTGTCGAAGATTATAAAAGTGTATTTATGTTTGAAAAGATGGGCAATTTTGACGGTGTATATCACGTTTTAGGAGGATTAATTTCACCTATTGATGGAATAAACCCAGATGATCTAAACATTGCATCGCTTGTAAAGAGATGCAAAAGCCAAAAAAATGTGGAACTTATAGTTGCACTTAAGCCGACTATTGAAGGTGATACAACAACATTGTATTTAAAAAAAATACTTGAAAAGGAAAATGTTAAAATTACACGATTATCATATGGCATTCCAATGGGCGCTGAAATTGACTATCTCGATGTCTTGACACTAGAAAGGGCACTATCAGATAGAAAAGAAGTATCATAAATTATAATTAGGGGCATATGTTATATTGATACATATGAAAATAATAGTAAAAGTAATAAAAAAAGTTGTTTTTGCACTCAGCATTATATACAGCTTCAATCTCATAATGAACCCAGTAAAAATGTTTATTCCAATTAACATTTTTACTGTTGCTGTAACATCATTTCTCGGGTTTCCAGGTTTATTACTGCTGTTAGGGTTGAGTACAATAATATAGTGGAGAAAATATGGATGTAAAAAATGATTTTAACTTTTTAGAAAAAGAGTTCAATGAGAATAAGTATTCCCATATTTTTTTGATTGAAACAAATAACTTAGCAAAGTGTGAAGAGGAACTTAAAAAAAAGATTAAGACAATTATAAAGGCAGATGATATAACGTCTAAGCAAATCGATAATGAAGAATTTATAGATTTAATTATTGTGCGACCTGATGGTAAAAGTATTAAAAAGAATCAAATTGCGGATTTGCAGGTAAGATTAAAAGTTAAACCAGTTATATCAGAAAAGCTTATTTATATAATAACCCCTGCAGACACATTAAATGAAATTGCATCAAATAAATTACTAAAAACCATTGAAGAACCAAACGATAATGTTTTAGGATTTTTAATAACAAATAATCTGTCACAAATATTATCGACAATTCGAAGTAGATGTGAGCAACTAACCGCTAATTATAAATGCGACAATTCAATTGTTCTATATAATAACGAGTATATTGAGGAAACAAAAAAAATAATAGAAATTATAGAGACTGGATCAATGATTGATTTAAGTCTACTTATGCTTGAAAGCAATGCAATTGAAAAATACTCAAAAGAAATTGCAAACACAATAAAAGACTACTATAATATAGCTAGTCGAGCATTAAAACAAGACAATTATGATAAAAATATAGTAAATATAATAATTAAGAATAATACGAGCAAAGATATAATAAAAAAAGCAATGTATCTAAATAAATTGATGAATAAATTAAATGTAAATATGAATGGAGAACTTATGCTTTATAAAATAATCATCGACTTAAAGGAAGTGAAAATGTGAATTGTGTTGGCGTTAAATTTAAAGAAGAAGGAAATACATATAATTTTGAATCTGAGATTGAATTAAAAATTAAAGACAAAATAATAGTTGAAACAGAAAGAGGAGAACAACTTGGAGTAGTCGATAAGATAGACTGTACTCCTGCTGGAAGTAAAAAGCTAAAAAAGGTATTAAGGATAGCAACTGATAAAGATTATGATCAATACTTAAAAAATGCTACTGATGCTAAGAAGGCACTAAAAGATATTCGCGAAGAAGCTAACAAGTTAAATTTGAATATGAATATAATTGATGCTACTTATTCACTAGATAAAAGTATGCTTTTATTTAACTTTATTTCTGATGAACGAATAGATTTTAGAGAACTCGTTAAAAAAATAGCAAGTAAATTTCATACCCGTATTGAATTACACCAAATTGGAATTAGAGATAAAGCAAAAGAAGTTGGTGGGTTAGGATTATGTGGTAGAACATTATGTTGCACCAGCTCGTTAAAAAATTTAAGTACTGTGAACATAAGCATGGTTAAAAATCAAAATATTGCTTTAAACCCGACAAAAATAAATGGTGCATGTGGTAGACTACTTTGTTGTTTTAACTATGAAAACGACATATACGAAGAAAACAGAAAATATTTACCTAAAATTGGAGAAAAAGTTCAGTATAAAGGTAAATACTGCGAAGTAATAGACATCGATATATTAAAAAAGAAATACAAAGTGAGAGTTTCTGATGGAATATTTGAAGAAGTGAGTATTGATGGCGATAAAAAATGATTTATACGATTATGGTACATTTATATATCAAGATGACCGATATTTTAAGTTTAGTTTGGATTCTATCTTATTAGCAGAATTTGTGAGAACTAAATCGGACCAAAAAGTTTTGGATTTATGCTGCGGCAATGCACCCATACCTCTAATATTGAAAATTAAAAATCCTTTATTAAAAATTGATGCTATAGAAATACAAAGAGAAATATATACTTTAGCTAAACGAAGCATCGAAGAAAGTGGGTTTACGGATATAAATGTTTATAATTGTGATGCAAAAAATTATATCAATAATGAAAAATATGATATTGTAACATGCAATCCGCCTTATTTTGCTGTCAATAGTACTAGCCTTTTAAACGATAATATAGTTAAGAGAAACGCCAGACACGAAACCCTCATAACACTTGAAGATATTATATCGACTACTAAAAAAAACTTGAAAGAAAACGGCAAATTTTACATTGTCCATAGGACAAGTCGCTTTCTTGACGTGATTAACAAACTACAAAAATACAAACTAGGTATAAGGAAAATATGTTTTGTTTATACTGGAAATAGTAATAATGCAGAGTTTTTTCTAATAGAAAGTGAACTAAATAAAAAGGATGATCCTAAAGTTAGTAGTATTAATATACGAGGTAGAAAAACATATAAAAATATATTTGAGGAGGAATAATTATGAATTTAATTGTTGGACTTGGAAATCCAGGAACACAATATATCAATACAAGACATAATGTTGGATTTATGTTTATCGATAATTATCTAGGAAATGTACACTATGAAACGAAGTTTAATGGATTATGTTATTCGACTCAAATAAATGGTAAAAAAACAATATTTTTAAAGCCACAAAGTTACATGAATTTATCGGGAACTGTTGTAAAAAAGTTCGTAGATTATTATAAAATTGACGTTAAAGATATATTAGTAATTCGTGATGACTTGGATATGGAACTAGGTCAAATTCGTATAAAAGAGAATAGCGCGAGCGGTGGAGATAATGGTGTTAAAAACATTATAGACGAGTTACAATCGCAAGAATTTACTCAATTAAAAATAGGCATTTCAATTAATAAGTCTTGTGATAAAAAAACATATGTATTAGAAAAATTTTCTCAAGTTGAATTAAAAACAATTTCTGATGCTATTAATAGATCATTGCACGCTGTGGACGACTTCCGCGTTTTAAGTATCGAAGAGCTTAAAAGCAAGTATAATGGTAAGTATGATGAGATGGCTAGATAACACATTTAAATATGACACAAATAAAACGGTTTCGGGATTGACTGATGAATTGTCGGTTTTATATATCACAAACTATTTTACCAAAAACGATAATGATGTTGTCATATTAACTAATACTTTGTACGAAGCAAATAATGTGTACAAAATGATTAAGACATATTTAGACGAATGTCTCCTTTTTCCAATGGATGATTTTATTACATCCGTCGCCGTTGCGATTTCTCCTGACTTTAAATTAAAAAGATTAGAAGTTTTAGAAAAATTAAAGGATGATAAAAAAAGAAAAAATATAGTTGTCACTTCGCTTATGGGTTATTTAAAATATTTACCAAATATTGAGGATGAACAAAAGTTTACTATATACCCCTCCCCCTCAAATATTTCCCGGGAAATAATTTTAAAGAAATTAGAAACGTTCGGTTATACAAAAACTTCTCTTGTCACTTCAACTGGTGAATATGCGGTTCGAGGATATATTATAGATGTTTTTCCATATCAGTTAGATTATCCTGTTAGAATTGAATTTTTTGGAAATGATGTAGAAAAAATTAAAACTTTTAACGAAGAAACCCAGCTAACAGAACAAGAGATTAGTTCTGTAGAAATTAAAAAAATAAATGAGGATTGTTCTTTAGAACCCAGTTCACTTGTCGATTATCTTAGCAATTCTAGCTTGTTTATTTTTAATGATGGGCAAATAAAAGCATCGTATGCCAAATTACAGGAAGACATGTTTCAATATAGAGTTGATAAAGGATTTGATAGTAACCATAAGTTTATGTTCGATATGAACGATATTAAGCCACAACAAGTATATAAGATAGATACACTCAACACGTACAACAGTGAAAAGTATATTGCATATAGTTGTCAAAATGTTCCAAACTTTGATTCGAACATGGAAAAACTAAAAAAATATTGTATCGACAATTTAAAAAATAACACCATCATATTTGTTTTAAAAAGCAAAAAACAAATCGATGAAATCAGCGAACTATTTAGTGATGCAGTTTATATCAAAAGTGAAGATCCTATTTTAAATAGAATCAATATACTAAAAGGAGTTGTTAATAAAGGTTTTATTTTCAACAACTATATTGTTATATCACAATTTGATATCGATAATGTAAAACCTAGAGATATAAAATATAAAACAAATTATAAGATTGGGCAAAAAATCAAATCATTTGATGACTTATCAGTTGGAGACTATGTCGTCCATGAATCATATGGTATTGGAATTTATAATGGCTTAAAAACTCTTAAAACAAAGGAATATATTAAAGATTATATTCAGCTTACCTACCAAGATGGTGATAAAGTTTATGTTCCAGTGGATGGATTTGATAGATTATATAAATATGCATCGAGCGATTTAGCCAAACCGAAATTAAACAAGTTAAATAGCCCTACTTGGGAAAAGAAAAAGTTAGAAACTAGAAAAAAAATACATGACATATCAAAAGAACTTTTGGATTTATACCTAAGTAGAGCAAAGATTAAAACTGTTCCTTACAAAAGTTTTGAAGAAGAAATGCGGTTTGCTTTTTCATTTCCATACACTCTTACAGTAGATCAAGAAAGGGCAATAAAAGACATCGATAATGACTTGTCTTTAGATTATCCGATGGATCGGCTTCTTTGTGGTGATGTTGGCTATGGCAAAACTGAAGTTGCTTTTAGAGCAATGTTTAAAACAGTTTTAAACGGCTTTCAAGTAGCATATTTATGTCCAACTACAATACTTTCAAAGCAGCAATATACGTCGGCTTTAGAGCGATTTAAAGAGTTTCCAATCAATATTGAACTTTTAAACCGTTATGTAACAACTAAAAAAGTTAACGAAATATTAAAAAAAGTAGAATTAGGAAAGATAGATATTTTAATAGGTACTCATAAACTATTAAACGATAAAATAAAATTTAAAAATTTAGGATTGCTTGTAATCGATGAAGAACAAAGATTTGGTGTAACACACAAAGAAAAGATAAAAAAAATTAAAGATGATGTTAATGTATTAACTCTTTCTGCAACACCAATTCCGAGAACACTTAAAATGGCTATGAGTGGACTAAGATCATTGTCAATTTTAGATACACCTCCAGTAAATAGATATCCGATTCAAACATATGTAATAGAAGAAAATGATTTAATTATTAGAGATGCGATTTATAAAGAAATAACAAGAAATGGACAGGTATATATATTGATTAACAATATTGAAGAAATGCCTTCATATGAAAAGAAAATTAATTCTCTAGTGCCAGAAGCCAAAGTCATTTGCGCTCATGGTAAACAAGATAGTCAAATAATAAATTCTACTATGGAAGATTTTATTGAACATAAGTACGATATTCTTATTTGCACAACTATTATTGAGACAGGTATTGATATTTCGAATGTCAATACAATTATAATTATCGATGCTGATAGATTTGGCTTAAGTCAACTATATCAGATTAGAGGACGTGTTGGTAGATCAGATAAAATTGCATATGCATTTTTAATGTATAATCCGAAGAAAGTATTAAATGAAATTGCAGAAAAAAGACTAAATTCAATTAAAGAATTTACTGCGCTAGGAAGCGGCTATAAAATTGCTATGCGAGATTTAGCAATTAGAGGCGCCGGAGACTTATTAGGTAGTGAACAAGCAGGTTTTATCGATTCAGTTGGAATAGATTTATATACTAAAATGGTTAACGAAGAGGTCGAGAGAATTAAAACTGGAACACCAATTACCGAAGAAAAAGAAACAAAAAATGCATTTGAAGTGTCAAATCATATAGCAGATGAGTATGTTAATGACGAATCAATAAAAATTGAAATACATAAAATGATCAGCTCAATTAAAACTAAAGATGACTATCAAAAAGTTAAAAAAGAATTAATAGATAGATTTGGTCAAGTTGATGAAGAAATCGAAGTATACATGCTTAAAAAAATAGTCGATAATTTAATTGAAGAGTTGGATTTATTAGTTACTAAAACGGACAGGGATATTTCTATTATATTAAATGAAAAATTAAGTAATAAAATAAACGGAGAAATATTGTTTTTACAAACATACAATATTAATCCTAACATAAAAATTAGCTATCGTAATAAAAAAATAGTACTAATTATGAGAACGTTCAACTTACCTAAAAATTATATGTATTACGTGTATCAAATAATTGATGTCTTATATAGCCAAGTTATATAGTATAAAATGCTAAAAAGTATTTAAACTAATAACGGTGATTACTTTGAAAATTAATAGTAATATTAGAAAAATAGATGAACTAGGAAGAATAGTTATTCCAAGAGATATAAGAAAAAAAATGCACATTTTGGAAAATGATTCATTAGAAATATATATAGAAGATAATGCGATTAAAATGGAGAAATATTCTATAATTACTGATTATAGAGCGACTCTTGACTCACTTTTAGATATGACACATCGAATTACTGGAAATAATTATATTATCGCAGATAAAATTCAAATAATTGCCTCAAATAACAAAGATTATATCGATACACCATCTTCACAAGAAATAGTAAATTTTATTAGTAATAAGGAGCCAGCAATTGATTTATTGCAACTTCATGATAAGGCATATACTAGCTCAGAGTTTAATATATTGCCATTAAATATAGACAGCATTAATCAAGGGGTAATTATAGAATTCAAGCGTAATGGTAATGATAATTTAAATTTAGTTAAACTGTTAAAAAATATTATTGAAAAATATTTAAACAATTATTGATATTAAAAAAAAACTGTGTTATAGTTAGCGTAATGAACGAGGAAGAAAAGAGTAAATTATGGAAGGTCGAAGAGAGCTCTTGTATGGTGTAAAAGGGTACTTGAAATAATTGAACATGGTTTTGGAGTTTAATCGGATCGACACCGTTATCAGTCTAAAGCGCATGAAAATCATGAATTAAGGTGGTACCGCGGAAATATTTCGTCCTTTAGTTCATGGTTTTTTTTATAAAAGGAGACGTTTTATGGATAAAAAATTTTATATTACTACGCCAATTTACTATCCATCTGCAAATTTTCATATTGGCCACTGTTATAGTACGATAATTGCAGATTCTATCGCGAGGTATAAAAGATTAGATGGATATGATACATTTTTCTTAACCGGAAGTGATGAACATGGACAAAAAATTGAAAAAAAGGCACAAGAAGCAGGAATAACTCCTAAAGAATATGTCGATAAAATAGTGGAAAATGCCAAAGATTTATGGGAACAGCTCGATATATCGTATGATAGGTTTATAAGAACTACCGATGCTGATCACGTAAAATGCGTTCAAGAAATTTTTAAAAAATTGTATGATAAGAAGGATATTTATAAGGGAGAATACCAAGGTTTATATTGTACTCCTTGTGAATCATTTTGGACTGAGACACAACTTGTCGATGGAAAGTGTCCAGATTGCGGTAGAGAGGTTCAATTAGTTAAGGAAGAAGCTTACTTTTTAAAATTATCCAACTATCAAAAACAGTTAGAGAAATTTATTGAGGAACACCCTGATTTTATCCAACCAGAGTCGCGTAAAAACGAGATGTTAAATAATTTTATTAGACCTGGTCTTGAAGATTTGTGTGTATCTAGAACGAGCTTTAAATGGGGAATTCCTGTAACTTTTGATCCTAACCATGTTGTATATGTTTGGATAGATGCTTTATCTAACTATCTTACTGCATTAGGTTATTGTAGTAACGATACAAGGATGATGGAAAAATATTGGCCTGCCGATTTACATATAGTAGGTAAAGAAATTGTTAGATTTCATACTATTGTATGGCCTATAATGCTAATGGCTCTAGATTTACCACTACCCAAAAAAGTATTTGGTCACGGCTGGCTTATAATCGACGGAGGTAAAATATCAAAAAGCTTAGGGAATTATAAGGATCCACGAGAATATATTGCAAAATATGGTAGAGATGCTGTACGTTATTATGTATTAAGAGAAATACCTTTTGGAAACGATGGAAATTTCTCTGAAGAGGCACTAGTATCAAGAATAAATAGTGACCTTGCCAACATTTGGGGTAATCTTGTAAACAGAACAGTAGGTATGGCAAATAAATACTTCGATGGAAAAATCACAAACAAGGGTGTCATACAAGAAATAGATATGCCTCTTCTTAAAGAACTAGATGAATTAAAAATAAATACTGATAAGTTAATTGATGAACTGCAAATTTCCAAAGTGCTAGAGTTAATCTTTGATGTATTGAGACTTTGTAACAAGTATATTGATGAAACAACCCCATGGGCCCTTGCAAAAGACGAAAATCAATTAGAAAGATTAGAAACTGTATTATATAACATTCTTGAAGCGATTAGAATTACTAATATATTACTAAGACCATTTATGCCAACGAGCACAGAGAAAGTTATTGCAACAATCCATTCTGATAAAAACGAATTTAGTGATTCGCACTTCTTAAATGATTTAACATATATTGTCGATAAGACACCTAGCCCATTATTTGAGCGCATTCAATAAAAGTGAGCATTGCTCATTTTTATTTTACTTTTGAAATAAAAAAGCATATAATTTTGTCTGGTGATAACTATGTTTACTGATACACATTGCCATATATTTAGTGAGTATTACAGCCAAGATAAAGTCTTGGAATTAGTTGAACAGGCAAAAAATCAAGGTGTTACTAAGCTTATCAACAATGGCACTGATAGTAGAACAAATAGGGAAGTACTCCTACTTTCACAAAAGTATGAAAACATTTATCCTGCAATTGGGATACATCCAGAAGTCACCGAATATATAGAAGACGATTACATATTTATAGAAAAAAACATATCCTCAATAGTAGCTATTGGTGAAATAGGTTTGGATTACCACTATGATAATATCGATAAAGAATTACAAAGGAAAATATTTAAAAGGCAACTAGATATTGCTCAGAAACAAAATAAACCTGTTATTATTCACTCTAGAGACGCTACAAAGGATACAATTGATATATTGAAAGAGTTCCCTGGTTTAAAAGGGATAATACATTGTTTTACCGGGAGTCTTGAAACTGCAGATGAGTATATTAAAATGGGATTTAAATTAGGTATGAATGGCGTAATTACTTTTAAAAATTCTAAGTTTCGAGATATATTAAAGAACATTCCTTTAGAGTCAATTGTTTTAGAAACAGATTCTCCCTATTTATCTCCAGAGCCTGTTAGAGGAACTAGAAACGAACCTGCTAATATAGTACATATTGCAAAATTTATCGCGGAAGTTAAAGGAATAACGGTGGACGAATTGTCAAAAATTACCGAAAAAAACGTAGAAGACATTTTTGACATATAAGGCCTAATATGTTAAAATGCTATTTAAGGAGATAAAAGGATGAAGTACATTTATAAATCTATTTGCATTTGCCTTATGCTTGTATCTATTTTAATATTTAAAACTAGTGGTGTCATAAATGAATCGAAACAAACTAACACTAATTTGAATAAAAATATAAATTTAAATGCTATGGCAAAAGTTATTGAAACATTTAATCTTGACGATATTTATTCTGTATTAGATACATATAGTGGCGATTTAACTGGCTATGCTGCTAACTGTCCATTATGTAATGGAACGCTCGGATGTACTGGGCAAAATGTATTAGATGGTACAACAGAATACCAAGATGCGATGTATGGCGTGGTTAAAATTGTTGCATCATCAAGAAACCTTCCATGTGGATCTATTGTTAGTTTTACTAATCCATTTAACAATGAAACTATAACTGCTATTGTACTTGATAGAGGAGTTACAGGCACTGCATTGGATTTGCTAGTTGAATCTGAACAAGTTGCAAGAGAAAAAATTGGTAGGAAACAAATAAGTTACAATATATTACGATTTGGTTGGACTAAAGCGAGAGCTTAGTCTTTTTATTTTATTTAAAAAATGTTACAATCATTTTAGGTGATTTTATGCCTTCATTTAAATTTAAAAAAAAATATGGTCAAAACTTTTTAAATGATAACAATATTATCGATAAAATAGTTAACTCAATTAAACCTAGTGAATCGGATTTGATAGTTGAGATTGGTCCAGGAGCTGGAGCACTAACGAAAAATTTAGTCAAATATAACGCACAAATTCTGGCTTTTGAAATTGATAATGACACAAAAAAATACTTAGATCCACTATCAAATGATAAATGCCACATTATTTATGAGGATTTTTTGGAAGCTGATATTTTAGGACATTTAAAAAAATATAATTATGAAAAACTCTTCATTATAGGTAACTTACCATACTATATTACGACTGCTATATTAGAAAGAATAATTGATTTAAAAATCAACGCAGAATCAATTACAATAATGGTACAAAAAGAGGTAGCAGACAGATTCCTAGCACAACCACATTCTAAAGAATATGGTTATATGACAGTTTTATTAAATTTTTTTTATTCCATTCATAAGATAGTAGATGTCAAAAGAACAAGCTTTTATCCACAGCCAAATGTTGATAGTAGTGTTGTCAAACTTGATAAAAAACAATCTCCAATAGTCAGTTATGAAATATTTAAAGGCTTGATAAAAGAAAGTTTCCAATTTAAGAGGAAAAAGCTTATTAATAATATAACAACACTTGATAAATCACAAGTTTTATCAATATTATCAAAACATGGATTTTCGTCTGATGCTAGAGCAGAGGAGCTTGATTTAGAAACGTTCGTCGAATTAGCTCAAAAGAAGGAGAAAAAAAATGCATAGAAAAATCAACATTAAGGAAATAACTCTTTATATAATAATCGGTAGCTTGACTACCGCAATAAGTTTATCATCTTATTTTTTATTGAAACAATTTCTTTTTATTGATGATACTCAATTAAATATTCAAATAAGTACTATTATTTCTTGGCTTTTGTGTGTTACTTTTGCATATTTTGCAAATAGAAATGTAGTATTTAAAAGTAAAGAGAAAAGAGTTGTCTTTGAAGCGAGTAAGTTTTATTTATCGAGAGTATTAACGCTTGTTATTGATTCTTTAGCAATGTTTGTATTGACAGATATGTTTTACCTAAAAGATGACATATCTAAATTGTCAGTCCAAATAATAATATTTATACTTAATTATCTTTTTAGTAAATTTGCTGTATTTAAGAAAAAAGATTAGTCTTTTTTTTTAAAATTAAAATATAATATCTTAGGTGAATTTATGGATATTAAAAAAGGAGACTATGTTACAAGAATTTCTCACAACAACGATACAATTTTTGTTGTTTTAAATATTATGGATGATATAGTCTATTTAAAGGGTGTAGATGTGAGATTATACGCTGATAGTCCATTAGACGACCTAATTAAGGTTGAAAAGAGTGACGATAGAGAAGATTATACTTCTAGGGTCCAGGATAAACTCATACTAGATAGAAGCGAATATTTTTATCTACCTGGAAAAGTATTACACTTTGATGGTGATAACGACTACTTAGAAAGATGCTTAGACTTTTATAAGAAAACTGGTGTTTACGCGGTGGGTAAAAATATAAAAGAAAACGAGTTGCCAAAAGTAATCGGGAAGTATTTAAACGAGGTAAAGCCAGACATCGTTATAATTACAGGACATGATGCCTTCTATAAAAAGAAAAAAGAAAAATCTGACTTATCTAATTATCAAAATTCGTCAAACTTTGTTAAAAGTGTTCAACAGGCAAGATTATATGAAAAATCTCATGAAAAACTAGTGATAATTGCTGGAGCATGTCAAAGCAATTATGAGGAACTAATAAAAGCTGGTGCTAATTATGCATCTAGCCCTAAAAGAGTAAATATACACGCCTTAGATCCAGCAATAATTGCAGTAACTGTTGCATTAACAGAAAGAAATAGAGAAATAGACTTAATCGAATTATTAGAAAGAACAAAGTATGGTCATGATGGAATGGGAGGGATAATGGGGACCGGCGTAATGTATGTTGGCTTTCCAAGATAATGAACCCACATGTAATACGAGAAAATTTAACAATGCATAAAGGTGAACGCGTGCAAGTAAAAGTATATGGAATGCGCAATAAAACAGATTCTTTTATTGGAGTATTAAAAGATGTATACCCTAAAATATTTGTAATTGAAACTGGCAGTTCAATCAGGACTTTTAGTTATTCTGAAATAATCAGTAAAGAAGTTGTATTATCTTTTATTTAGCTTGCATTTTTATTTAGTATATTATAAAATTAACATAGATTGAGACTTAGGAAAGAGGGAGTTTATATGAAAATCACAAAAGTATCAGTTAGAAAAGTTGAAAATGTCAATCCACGAATGAAAGGAACTGCCTATGTCGAATTAGATGACTGCTTTGCCATCGAAAACATCCGTATCATAGAAAGACAAGACGGAACATTATTCGCTGCAATGCCAAGTAAAAAAATGGCAAACGGTGAACACAAAGATACATGTCATCCAGTTAATGAAGAAACAAGAAAAATGTTTAATGACACAATAATTGAAGAATATAACAAGATAAAAGATGAATCTGTTGAAGAGTAATCTTTTCTTTTTTTTTGCATATATTTTATTGGTGAAATATATGCAAAAAGATACATTGAGTAGTTCTATTAATAATTATATCAGCATAAATGAAAGAAAAAACATTACATTAAGTGGAGTTAAAAAGATAGAAAGTTTTGATAATGAAGAATTTTTGCTAGATACTACACTAGGAATGCTATTAATTAAAGGGCAAGAATTGGAGATGATCAAATTAGACACAATTGAGGGGAAAGTCGCTATAAAAGGACAAATTAATAGTTTGGATTATTTAGATGGTAAAGACTCTAATAAAAACGGCGGTTTTTTTACTAGGTTATTCAAATGAGTATAATTATTCAATTAAAATCTTTCGCCATTTTTTTTAGTTATGGCTTAGTACTATACTTAATAAACTATCTGTGCAATATTAAAAAAAACAAAGCTTGGCTAGTTAGTATAATTTTTCCATCGTTAACGGGCATTTTTATGTTTTTTTTATATAAACAAAATAATGGTATTGTCCATATATATTTTATTGCTATAATGATACTTGGTATTATATTAAGTAAAGTAACTGTAAAAAAAGTGATTTATTTTTATAAATTGTTGATTCATAAACATACTAAATGATATAATTTCAATGAGGTAATATCATGAAAAATAAGAAAGCGGCTAGAAG
Organism: uncultured Erysipelotrichaceae bacterium; assembly: GCA_902773365.1. Lineage (GTDB taxonomy): Bacteria > Bacillota_I > Bacilli_A > RF39 > UBA660 > RUG11867. Next base: position 2,315 of record CACYEG010000051.1, on the reverse strand, counting down.
AACAAAAATTTATTTATTTATAATTTTAAGCCTTGTATCTTTTTTAGGATATAAAATATTTTCTTATTGGCCAAAAATATTTGCAAATTATCGGGAAAAGAAATTGTTGGATTATCAGTACCAAGAACTATTGGAAGAAGAAGAAATACTTATTGGAAATATCAATAAACTAAAAGATCCAAAATATATAGCAAGATTTGCAAGAGAAAAATATCTATATTCCAAAAATGGTGAGTTAATTATTAGAATAGTAGAATAAACTACTATTTTTTGTTTTTAATTATGTGTTATAATACATCTAAGAGGGAAGTTTATGGAAAATATAATTGAATTTAGGCATACAAATTATTCATATAATGGCACTAACGCTTTTAATGATTTCAATTTGGCTGTCGAAGCTAAGGATCTTGTAAGCATAATAGGACCAATAGGTTCAGGAAAGACGACACTACTTAAGATGCTATGTCACAAGCTACCAAATGATACTTGTTATTTTGAAGGACAATGTTTCAATTTGTATAGCGCAGAAGTACTAAAAAAATCTATTGTAGTCATATTTGATTTGCCTTTTGTAGAAAATACAGTAAGGGAAGAACTATCATCTAAAATTAAAACATTGGACTTCGACAGTAGTGAGATTGATAATAGGTGTTACGAATTAATAAAACTGTTTGGGTTAGAAGATGATGAAAATACAAATCTAGATAGGATTTCATATAATAGACAATATTTAATTAAAATACTTAGGTATCTTATTATAAATCCTAAAGTGCTAGCAATCGATAATCTACTAGTTAATTTATCAAAAAAAGATAAAGACAAAGTAATAGATTATATTAAAAAGCACAAGATTACTTTAATTAACGTAACTACAGATTTAAATGAGACACTATATGGAAGCAAAATTTTTGTGCTTGAGAACTTTGTCATGATAATGGAAGGAAGTACGATTAGTGTATTACAGTCGGATACATTACTAAAAAGATTGGGATTTAAGCTTCCTCTTGCAGTTAGTTTAAGTATCGAGCTTGGTAACTATGGAATATTAAAGAAAATATACACAAGCAATGAAAAGTTGGTGAAGGAATTATGGAAATAGGTATATCAAAAAAGGAAATATTAACTAGAGCATTCGAAAAAGATGAAATTAATGGCCTATTTGAAATAGATTCTTGTCTTATTAATTCATATTGCCAAATAACTCCACACTTCAATTATCCTGTTAAGCTATACTTGTTTAAAGAAAAAATAAAAAATAAAAGACTATACGAGGTATTAGTTAGCGAGTTGGAGGTTACTAGCGACATAATTAAAAAAAGAATACTTAACCTGTCAAGCGGTGAGTTGATAAAAGTTCTAATAATAAAAGCGTGTTTATCTAATTCAGAAAGTATTCTTTTAAATCATATCGATTCAAAATTATCATTCGGGAATTTAGATAAAATTTTAAAAGGATTGAGAAGGAATTTAAAAGATATAGATAAAACAATAATTTTTTCATCAAACAATTTAGATAATATTGTTCCAACTTGTACTAAATATACCGTTCTTATTAATGCCGATCTTGAATATTCTGGAAATAATATTGCCATGTTACCTGAAAAAACTGAGATAATGAACTTTATAGATCTAGCGAACGATAGAAAGGCAAAGATGTCTTACTATAAAGACCCAAGCGATTTATTAAAAGCAATATATAGAAGTGTAAAAAAATGAATTATTTAATTTCAATCGAGTATGACGGATCTAAGTATAATGGATTGCAAAAATTAAATGGATGTAAAACGGTACAAGGTGAACTAGAAGAAGTACTATCTATAATGGAAGGTGAACCCGTTAAAGTAATATCTTCTGGTAGAACTGATAAAGGTACACATGCCTTAGATCAAAAATGCCAGTTTTATCTAAAGAAAGAAACAGCGCCTTATAAATTAAGATACTATATAAACAGATCGACTTCACCATATTTATATGTTAAAAATTGTGTTGTTTTAAAAAATAATAGTTTTCATGCAAGATTTTCTGTTAAAAGTAAAACTTATTTATACAGAATTAATACTGGTGAATATAGTGCGATTAGAAACGATTATGTCTATAATTATTGTAAAAAAATAGATAAAAACAAAATTGATGATGCAGCTAAGATCCTAATTGGCGAACATGATTTTAAAGCGTTCGTTGTAGGTAAACATAAAACTACTTTTAGCGAAATTAAGGATATAACTACACATTTCGAAAGCAATGATTTTATTATAGAAGTAACAGGAAAAGCGTTCTATACTTATATGGTAAGAAATATAGTTAGTATTTTACTT
>CACYEG010000050.1 GCA_902773365.1 uncultured Erysipelotrichaceae bacterium | reverse complement strand
TTATGATGCTGATTTAATGTTTTAAGTCTTAGAGCTCAAGAAAAAAAGCAATCACAAAATGTAATTACTTTAAACCTTTGTCGCTTGTATCTTTAGCTAATTTATTTTCTTTTTTCAATAATGTTAAGCTTTTGCAGGAATAAGCGCCTGACATATCAATGGGCTGAAAACAAGAATTAAGTCTTAATCTGATGGCCGGAGGTAATGTGGACTGACGATTTGCACTTAGCTCATATGGATATATGTACTCTAGCTTTGGTATACGACTAGTGTCTAAAAAATAACCTCTATTATCAACAATTGTTATCGGATTGGGTAAATCCACAGTATAAATTTTTTGACCACTTTCGCTAATAATCAATTCATTATTAGAATCAAATGTCATATAAGAGTCAGCGATAGGATAAGTTGTAAATATGCTTGCGGCTATCCATTCTTTTTGGCTTGGAGTCAAATTATCTAAATCAATTGATATAGTTGGGTCTTCATGGCGTACATGTTTTCTTAATCTCTCCATGGGTATTTTTTCTTCCCATTGCATAGCTGGTTCAATAAACGGCTGTTCATAATGATTACCACTTTCGCTAGAGCAAAACATTGAATAAGCTAGATTTTTTGCTCCATGAGCTGACGCGCCTCCTATATGATTAGTAATTGTGCAAATATCTTTTAACTTTTCGACTGGTAGCGTCACCCCTCGAAAGTGATTTCTACACCATCTTATTTCAAATCCATTTTCGATATTTCCTCCTCTACCCTGTAAATAAAATGGAAGAAAACCGGAAAAGTCCATATCATAGAAACTATTATTATCGAAGCGAATTATACTACAGCCATCAATGCTACCTGTCATTCTTTCAAAAGAATTTCCTATAATCTGTGTATTATTGTCAAACATACATTTTTCTATATAACAATTAACAAATTTGCTGTTTACAATCCCTACATCAATAAATCCGCAATTTATGAATCGACAATTTATAAAAGTGCATCCATTTATAAATCCACCAATAGTTAATCCATCAACATTAACATTTATGCAAGTTGTATTCTCTAACAAAACCTCACGTTGACGACTTCTAGGGTCAACATTACAATATTTCTTGTCAGCTATATATCTATCTGACATTTGTAAATCATATTTTACATCCAAATCTTCTTCTCTTACTAAATCGCTCACTTGACGAACGTTTGCTAAATACATATTTTCCACTTCACCTATCCATTATGATTTTTTACTCACTCCTTAAAGCTTCTACCGGATCTTTTTTAGATGCTGCACGTGCTGGAATTAATCCGCCTATCAGAGTTAATATTATTGCAAGTACTACTAAAATTAACGCATTATCGATAGGTAACGCAGCACTTAGTGGAATATTGCCAGTGTAGTGATGTAGTACCATGTTAATTATTGGTATTAGTGAATATGATATACCTATTCCAAATAATCCAGATAATAATCCGATTATGAATGTCTCTGCATTGAATATAGATGAGATGTTTCCTTTTGATGCTCCTATCGCTCTTAGTATACCTATTTCTTTAGTTCTTTCGTAAACAGAAATATAAGTTATTACGCCTATCATGATACTAGAGACTACTAGTGAAATAGAGACAAATGCTATTAGTACATAACTAACTGCATTTACTATTGTCTTAACAGATGACATCAATATTCCTGTTGCATCTGAATAGTTAATCTTTTTAGCTTTTTCAACACTATCGTTATAATCATCTATAAATGAGAGAAAATGTTCTTTACCTTCAAAACTAGTAAAGTATATGTTTATATAAGTCGGTTCTTCTTTATCTTGATACCCAAGTGAAATTAGATTTGACTTTTGTGTAGTTTTATTAGGATTCATCATAGCACTCACAACTCTTGCAAGTTCATTTTCTGTAAAGTTCAAAGTAAATGCTGATGCTATTTTATTTTGATCAATATTGAATGATGTAGCAAAACTATTAGTTAGTTTGGAAGTTAATTCGCCAACTTTTGTTAGTACATCTTTTTTGACTTTAGCTTCT
>CACYEG010000049.1 GCA_902773365.1 uncultured Erysipelotrichaceae bacterium | reverse complement strand
TTTCTATCATAACCTCCAATTTTCTACTATTTTCATTTTAGCATATTATCGATAGTATTTAAAGGTTTTTGTTAAAAATAAATCAAAATAAAAAAGCGATTGCTCGCTTTCTTATGGAATAGGAATTGATAACATAATTCCTGCCATATCATCATATTTATTCCTAATGCTTGTATTAGAATAATATAATACATCCCCAAGGCCACCTGCTTGAAGGGTATATGACATCGATTGAGCCCTAGTTAATGAACTTTGTGCATGTTGATATGTCGCAAATACATGTGCTGTTGTATAATTATAGTCGCTTATTTGCATATCAGCAACTTGTGTCATTAAAAATGAAGTTATATTTGTGTCATCTTTCAAATTCATAGATATTCCTGCCCCATTGCTCATGCCCTTATAACCTGCTGAATTCGTATTATAATTGATTGAAGTGCTATTATTACCTACGTAATAAACTTGTTCACCAGCTACATTATAAAAATCCATATGTTTAGTTCTAAACGCAATTACATCATATGACCTTGTTGAAGGTACTATTTTCCACAATAAAACATTTGAAAAAGAAAATCCATAACTATATTGTAATATTGCTGCAGTCAATCTTTTATAACTTGTTTCAAAAAATCCAGAATCACCACTCCTGGTATTTTCATCGCAAGTATAACTATTTGGTTGAGCATTATCAAATTCTTCTTTTGATATTTCTGTTTCACTAAAAATAACACCATCTCTTGATATTGTTTTATAATAAACAGTTTTTACATCAACAATATCACTTCCGAGGTATTTCTGAATTTCATTTTCAGTAAAATTATCTATTTGTCTTACATGGAAAACTAATGATAATTTGTCAAATTCAGCTTTAGTTAATGCTACACCATTGTTATTTACATAGTAAGTTTCTTCGCTTTGAGCATTGACTGTATATCCACTTACTAAAAATACGCCCACGATGAGGAAAAGCATCATAACTTGAATCATGTTTTTTTTCATTTTTTTGTTTTACTCCTTTCTGAACAAAATGTACACTTAATTATAAATAAAAACACGCCACCTTCCGTAGCGTGATATTTATCGTGAATTTAAATAATTAACTATTTTATTAGTGAATTTGCTCGTTTTATTTGCTGATAGATTTAGATTAATAAATAATTTTTTGTTAACTATTTTTTGGTTTTTAATAATTATATTTGAATTTATCTTTTGCTTAATGAGATATGTGCTGCTCTCTAAATTTATTTCTAGTATATATTTATCATCATTAATACCTAATATATTATTGGAATATTGAACCTCCAATCCATTAACTTTTTTATTAAATTCTAAAATTCTATCTGCTTCTGACATATTATAAATATAAGATATATCTATAGCCGTTCTTGATTTAAAATCATACTGCAAATTTATTGGCTTTAAACCGCTTTGTTTATTTAATAAATGATTAAAATCAATAATATTGTTATGGGTGCTTTTAAATTGAATAAAATCATTACTTTTATATCGTAACTTTGTTTTTAGATGAATTTTTTTCTTCTCATTTAATCCTCTATTGTCTATGTAAGATATACTAAGCCATAGGTTGTCTAAATGGGTTGAGATATCTGCTGCGTCGAGTTCTTTATAATCTATTCCTGTATAATAAGATCCACTATTCATACTATATGTTGCAAGAGTTTTTTCCTGATTATCCATCTCTAAATATAATCTGCATTTTACTAATGAATCTTTTTTCTTATCCTTGTTTTCAATAATAATGTTGCCAAAATTAAAGTACTGTTTGCTTCTCGTTGAAATAATTATTCCATTTTTGACATATGTGTCTGCGTCTTCATAGTATACATCGTATATTTTAGTAGCATTGTAGTTTTCAAAGAAAAAAATTAGTAAACAAAATATAATAAGTATTATAATACTTTTAATAGTAACTTTAATATGCTTATTACGAAAGACTTTAACTACATAGTCAAAAGTACTTAAATCACTTTCTTCTTCACAATTAAATTCACCAGCAAGTATTTCTTCTAATGAAACTCCAAATAAGTCTGCTATTCTCGGAATTAAATCAATTGATGGATAGCATATTCCATTTTCCCATTTGCTAACAGCTTTTCTTGTAACATAAATCATATCACCAAGTTCTTCTTGCGTTAAATTATGTGATACTCTTAATAATTTGATAAAAGCTCCAGTCTTTTCTGTACCAGATAATTCTATTTGCTTTTTATTTTCGTCCATCAAACATTAAATCTGAAATAACAAATGTCCCCATCTTGCATTTCATAGTCCTTTCCTTCAAGACGCATTTTCCCATTCTCTTTAACTTTTAACTCTGTTCCATATTTAACTAAATCTTCATACGACATAATCTCAGCTTTAATAAACCCTCGTTCAAAGTCAGTGTGAATTATTCCTGCACATCTAGGTGCTTTCATACCTTTTTTAAATGTCCATGCTCTAACCTCATCAGCACCAGCGGTAAAGAAAGTTCTTAACCCTAAAATACTATATGTTTGATAGATTAATTTATCTAGGCCGCTATTAGTAATACCCATCTCTTGTAAAAAGTTACTTTTATCTTCATTAGATAAGCAAGAAAGTTCGCTTTCAATTTGACAACTCATAACGATTACACCAGATCCTTCATTACCGGCATATTCTTTAACCCTTTTCGTGTATTCATTATCACCAATAATTGCTGTATCCTCATCTACATTTGCTACATATATTACCGGCTTTATTGTAATTAAATTAAATGCTTTTAATACGTCTAATTCGTCTTGAGTAAGCTCAACATTTCTTAAAGAAAATCCATTTTCTAATAAGTCTTTTGTTTTCCTTAAGGTATTGGCTTCCAAAATATCCTTTTTTTCCTTGGCCATATCCATTTTTTTACCTAGTTTATTTATTCTATTATCTATTGTTTCTAAATCTGCCAAAATAAGTTCGGTATTAATTATTTCAATATCACGAATAGGATCAACTTTACCTTCCACATGCGTAATTTCAGAATTATCAAAACATCTTACAACGTTAACAATTGCATCGACTTCTCTTATGTGAGATAAGAATTTATTGCCAAGTCCTTCACCATGAGATGCTCCTTTAACAAGGCCTGCAATATCGGTAAACTCAAAAGATGTTGGAACCAAACTTTTAGGTTTATATAAATCATTTAAAAAATCTAATCTTTCATCTGGTACAACAACGACACCTACATTCGGTTCAATAGTAGCAAAAGGATAATTAGCTGCTAAAATATGTTTTTTAGTTATAGCATTAAATAGCGTACTCTTACCAACATTCGGTAACCCAACAATTCCAGCTTTTAAAGACATAATATCACCTTTTTCCTGGCTTATTATATCATTTTATATAAATAAAAACCACAAAATTGTGGTTAAAGTACTGCAAAAGTACCAATGCCAAGTGGTAAACCAAGTATGTATGCTACTATAAATATGACTAACCATATACCACCTGTAACTAAAGAATACGGTAATATTTCCTTAATTGAACCAAATAAGCTAATTGGTCTATCTTCTTCACTATACATATCCAAAAATGCTAAATATATAACAAAATAAGCCATAAGAGGAGTTAGACCGTACGAAACACAAGAAGCACCTCTAAATATCAATTCAGCGAATTCAGCACTTAATCCTGCATTCATGAATACTGGTACTATTACACCGCTTAATATAGACCAAGCACTTACTGCAGATGGTACAAAAATTGTTGTAATTATTACTAAAAAATAGGTCGTAATAATTAGTGGTATTCCAGTAAAATTTAGAGATGATATTAGATCTGCTATCAAAGCAGTAATCACACTACCCATGCTAGTATCTTTAAATATAGATATAAAAGTTGATGCAAAGAATATCAATACTAGTGGTTTTCCTATTCCGTCCAAGGAATGACCTAAGTAATTACATAATTCTCTATTATTTTTAATTGTTTTTGCGCCAAGACCGTAGAATAATCCGCATAAGAAGAAAAATATTGTAATAACAAAGACAAATCCTTGATTAAAAAATGAATTATAACCAAATAGTTTATCAATATAAAGTTTTTGACTATAATCTAACAAATTACCAGATAGTGGCAGTCCTGGTATAATATTATAGATAAAAATTAATAAATAAATAGAACCAACGACGAAGCTAAATAGTAATCCTCGTTTCTTATATTTGTCCAAATATTGTTCTTCTTCAATTTCTTCTTCATATTTTCCCAATCTTGGTATTGTAATTCTTTCAGCTATATTAGTAATAACAAAACTCATTAGAATTGTCATAAAAAGCATTATAATAATATATGCATGATTACTTATTGTATAATTAACATCTAATGATCCAGCTGCAAGACGAGTATATTCTAACAAAGATGAATCTATTGAATTCATAAAAATGTTTATGCCAGTTCCACATGTAAGTCCGGCAAATGCTAAAACAATTCCTGCCTTAGGGTTTCGCTTACTATATTTAAAGAATAAGGCAGTTATCGGAATTAAAACAATAAAACTGATATCTCCCATTATACTTGCTAAAATCGTAATTAGTGACAACACAAAGGTTACTCGCTTTTTACTTGCTTTTTTAGTCAATAATGTAAAAAATGATGATAAGAATCCGCTTCTATCCATAATGCCTATACCAATAAGAGTAATTAGTAACATACTTAACGGTGCAAAGGCAGCAAAATTTGAAACTGTTGTTCTAAATATTAACTTAAGCCCAGAAAGATTTAATAAAGATTTTACTGCTACTGGCGTACTGTCGTATCCTCCTCTAATTGCATTGACAGTGTTGTAGTTTGTCGATAAACCTATTAGGCCGAATATTCCACTCAATACAATCGTGATTAAAATAAGAATTAAAAATGACATGATTGGATGTAATAAAATTTTACTTCTTATCTTCTTCATCTTTTTTAGCCTCTTTCTTTTTCATTTTTTTATATACTTCTAGTCTATCCATCATTATTTCATGTGAGCACCCTAGACATTTAAGTTTTAAATCGACTCCCAGTCTTGTTATTATCCATCTGGTTTCTCCACAAGCATGCGGCTTTTTCATAATAATAACGTCGCCTATTTCTAATTTATTTTCCATTGTGAACCTCAATTTGATTATATGGAATCTTAATATTATTTTTATCGTATTTACTTTTAATTAATCTTAAAGCATCACGTTTATATTGCCACACTTTACCAGGACTACAATAATATCTAATTCCATAATTTACGCTTGAATCAGCTAGTTCAGTTATTCCAATATACGCTGTTTTATCTGAATCTATAGTCTCCCATGTTTTAATTTCTTCTACAACTTCATTTAATATTTTTTCGACTTTTTCCAATTTTTCCTCATATGCAGTTGGTATAACAATTAAAGAAGAAGCTGTCTTTTGTGAAAGATTTATTATTTCATCAATATTTCTATTGGCAATTGTATATACTTGTCCATCAAAATCCATTATCTTAGTAGATCTCAATCCTAATTGAATAACTGTGCCTGTAAAATTTTTATATTTTACATAATCACCAACTACATAATAATTATCCATTATAATTGATGTTCCACTGATAATGTCTTTTAATGTGTCTTGCAATGCTAAAGCACTTACCGCGCTTGCAACTCCTAAGCTGGCAATTAGAGAGGTAACCTTTACACCATTTAAATCTAAAATAAATATAATTACTAGTAGTATAAGTGCATATTTACCGATATTTTTTATAAGTTCTATTACTGTTCTTTTCTTTTTGCGCTCAAGCTCATTTTTGCTTTTAGCGATAACCTTATCAACCAAGACAATAAATAATTTATATATTATAAATGCGACGATAGTAAATATGACAGTGCCGTAAACTTGCTTTTTTGATAGAAAGTCTAAAACAACTTTCATTCTATTCACCATCCATATCTATGTTGATAATTTCTAAAATTCTATTTAAATCCTCGTCGCTATCGAATGGTATAGTAATCTTTTTTGCAGAAATTGTTACCCTGGTTCCAATTTTTTCTCTCATAGCGCTTTCATATAATGCATAAGTTCGATTAAGAGGAACTACTCTTGTTATTTTATGTTTTTTTGGAACATCTGAACCCTTTACGATACTTTCAAGGGTTCTTATACTCATCCCTTCTTCTACTATTCTATTTGCGAGACGAATAGCATATTCGTCATCGCTAAGCTTACTTAAAATTTTGGCGTGCGCCATGCTTAATTTCTTATCTATTACAAGCACTTTAATTTCCTCTGGAAGAGATACTAACCCTAACACATTAGTAATATAACTTCTACTTTTACTTACTCTTTTGGCAAGCTCTTCTTGAGTAATGTTTGAAGATTCGATAATTTTATTATATGCTTCCGCTTCTTCTATTGGATTTAAATCTTCTCTTTGAATATTTTCAAGAAGTGCAACTTCCATCATTTCTTTATCAGTAAAATCTTTTATAATTGCAGGTATTTCTGTAAAACCTGCTAATTGTGAGGCTCTTGTCCTTCTTTCACCTGCTACTAGCTCATATCCTTTTATGCTTTTCTTAACAATAATAGGTTGGAATAATCCATGTTCTTTTATTGAATCCGCTAGTTCTTGTAATTTTTCTTCGTTAAAGCGCTTTCTAGGTTGGTATGGGTTTGGTCGTATCTCAGAAATTTTAATCATTTTAATATCGCTGTCTTTGGCGTTTTCAACAATCTCTTTTTCTATATCAGAAAAACTAATATTTTGACTATTAAATAATTGTTCCAAACCATTTCCTAAAGCTTTTCTTCTAGTTTCCATCTCTTTCAATAACCTCCTTAGCCAAATTAAAATATGCTTCCGTAGCTCTACCTAAAGGGTCGTATTCATAAATAGGTAATCCATGACTTGGAGCTTCGGCAACTCTAATTGAACGTGGAATAATAGTGTTAAATGTTTTATTTCCAAAATATTTTCTAACTTCCTCTGCTACTTCAAAAGACATATTAGTTCTTGGATCAAATAGAGTTAAAAGTACTCCTTCAACTGCTAAGTCCTGGTTGTTTTCATTTTTAACAGTAATAATTGTGTTAAGCACTTGTGATAGACCCTCTAGTGGTAAGTATTCGCACTGTACGACAATAATTGCAGCATTGCTTGCAGAAAGAGCATTTTTGACACTAGCACCTAAAGATGGAGGGCAATCTATTATTACATATTCAAAAGTATCTTTAATACCATTCAATGCTAACTTTAATTTTTCATTTACGTTAAAATCACTGTTGGCTTCTTCAATACGGCTTAATTCTTTATCAATTTTTGATAATGCTATTGTAGCAGGTAGTATATATAATTTGTCGAATCTGGTTTTAATAATAGCATCTTTGATATCACATTTCCCCATGATAACATCATATGTGCAATATTTTAATGAGCCTTTATTAATCCCTAAACTCGTAGAAGCATTACCCTGCGGATCTAAATCAATTAACAAGGTTTTCTTTCCTATTTTTCCTAAAGACGCCGCTAAATTAATGCTTGTTGTAGTCTTACCAACCCCACCTTTTTGGTTAACTAATGAAATAATTTTTGCCATTAATACATCACACCTTTTGCATTTATAAGTTCTTAAATATTTTAACATACTTACTCATCAAAATACAATATGTTTATACTTTTTTATAATATAAAAAAAATAAAAAGAAGATTTACTTCAAATCTTCCTTTTTGGTTTTTTCTTTTTTTTCTACCACTTCATATTTAGAAATTTTGCCAGTTTCTACTAACTCTTCAATTTCCTCTTTGGTAATGGTTTCATGTTCAATGAGCACATCACTAATGCGGTATACTAATTCTTTATTTTCCTTAAGGATTTTTGTAGCTTGTTTGTAACAGCTGTCCATTATTTTTCTTACTTCTTGGTCTATTTCTAAAGCTACTGTATCACTAAAGTTTTTAGCTTTGTCATAATCTCTTCCTAAGAAAACATTACCTTGTTTTTCTTCTAATTGAACTGGACCTAGGTCACTCATACCGTATTCTGTAACCATTGAACGGGCAATTCTTGTTGCTTTGCTGAAGTCGTCAGATGCACCTGTACTAATTTCACCAAAATATAATTCTTCTGAAACACGGCCTCCTAATAAACCGGTAATTTGTGCAAGTAGCTCATTTTTTGTTGCAAGATTCATCTTTTCTTCTTTTGGAAGCATCATTGTATAGCCACCAGCCATACCACGAGGAATGATGGTAATTTTATGAACATCAGAAGCATCGTCAAGTTTAATACCTATTACAGCATGTCCTGCTTCATGTAAACTTACGAGTTTCTTTTCTTTATCACTAATTTTTCTACTTACCTTAGCTGGCCCCATTAATACTCGATCTGTTGCCTCATCTATTTCATCCATAGTGATAGCATTTTTATTTCTTCTAACAGCAAGTAACGCAGACTCATTAAGTAGATTCTCTAAATCTGCACCACTAAATCCTGGCGTTCTTCTAGATAAGTTTTTAAGGCTAACATCACTAGCTAACTTTTTATTTCTAGCGTGTACACCTAAAATTTCTTCACGTTCTGATGCATCAGGATAATTTACTGTTACTTGTCTATCAAAACGTCCTGGCCTTAATAGCGCTGGATCAAGTACGTCTGGTCTATTAGTAGCGGCAATGATAATAATTCCCTCATTTGCCCCAAAGCCGTCCATTTCAGTCAATAATTGGTTTAGTGTTTGCTCACGTTCATCGTGTCCTCCACCAATACCAGTTCCTCTTTGTCTACCAACAGCATCTATTTCATCGATAAATATTAAACATGGAGCATTGTGCTTAGCCTCTTTAAACATATCTCTTACTCGACTAGCACCTACACCCACAAACAATTCCACAAAGTCTGAACCGCTTATATAGTAAAATGGTACATTTGCTTCACCTGCAACAGCTTTAGCAAGCAATGTTTTACCGGTTCCTGGAGGACCAACCAACAACACACCTTTAGGTATTCTTGCACCTAGTTTTTGAAATTTTTTAGGATTTTTTAAAAAGTCAATTAATTCGCGTACCTCTTCCTTTTCCTCTTTAAGACCTGCAACATCGGTAAATTTAACTTTACCTCCGTCTGCATTTAATTTCGCAGTACTTTTCCCAAAGTCCATCGACTTGTTATTTCCCCCAGCTATTCTACTGAATAAATAGATAGAAAGTACTACTAATATCACTAGAGGTAAAACATTAATTATAATCGATATAATTGATATACTGCCTGGATCTTGATTTGTAACAATTTTGAACTCCATAGCATCACTATAGTTCAAAATTTTTTCCATTACAGCTTCGGAGTATGGAACTTTTGCAGTAAATGATTCAGTTTTTGCGTAATCTTTTAATTTACCTTCTATTATATATACACTGGACCCAGACTTTGGTGTAATAGAAATTTCTTTAACTTTACCAGCGGTTACATCTGTAATAAATTCATCATAAGTTTTTTCATGTACTACATTTTTAGATAACCCATAAAAGTATATTGCTCCTAAAATCATAAATAGTAAAATGCCATACATCGCATATGAACGAATATTAACATTATTCTTTTTTTTATTTATTGCACCTTTCATATAATCATTCCTTTCGTATGTACTTTAGTATTATATCATATTTTTTTCCATTGTCATTATCAAATTTACTTTTCTTTATTCCTGGTACCCAAAGTATAGTATCATTTGCATCGACCACTATTGGATAACGTTTTCTTTCATTAGGTGGAATCTTTTTATCAATAAAAATTTGTTTTATTTTTTGTTGACCTTGCATATTTTTTACTTGCATTTTGTCTCCGTCTTTTCTACTTCTTATATATAGAGGTAATGCAATATCCAGAGAGTTTAATTTGATTAAATAATTACTATTATTTAATGTATCATTTGTTTTTTCGATTATATGCTTATTATCTATAATGTTATAGTCTTTCAAAACAGTTCTATATTCTTTGCTGAGTTGCCTTTTTTCGATTATTAACTTTTCATACTCTCTTTTGATTTCATATCCTTTTGGTAAATAAATAGTAAAGTTTCTATTGGTTTTTAATTGCATCAAAACATTATTAACAACTTTTTTTGATAATAAATCTATATCATCACCGTATAATTGTGAAAAAATTCGTTCCAGTTCACATTCTTTGATATAGTCTTCTAAAAAAGAAAACTTGTTTAAATCAATAAAGTTTTCAACAAAATTTTTTTTCATTTCGCTTTCCACTACACCATTAATATATCTATTAGCTTTTTCTAATTCATTGGAAAATTGCAAATATTTTTTGTGTATAAATGGATATTCTTTTTTTAAAAACGGTATTATATTATGTCTATATCTATTTCTTGTATAGTTATCACTATCATTTGTAGAATCAATAAAATATTTAATTTTCTTATTTGTAAGATAATCCAATATTTCATCTTTGGTATAAAAAATTAATGGTTTAATCATTAAATAACCTTTTTCATTAAAAACTTTCGAAAACCCAACATAACCTTTAAGATTCGATCCTCTAGATATTCTCATAAGAATGGTCTCCATTAAGTCATCTGCATGATGTGCAGTTGCAATATATTTCGTTTGATATTTGTCTGCAAGCTTTTTATAAAAAGAATATCTCTTTTTTCTATAGTAGTATTCGTTTCCTTTTATTTCTTTTTTTAGTTCTAGTCCTTCAAAAATTATTTTTCTTTCATTGCAAAAGTTTTTAAGATAATCATATTCATCTTTACTTTCTTTTCTTATATTGTGATTAACGTGAGCACATATAACTTTATAATCATTCTCATATAATAAATTTAATAAGCACATTGAGTCTGGTCCACTAGAACAACCGACTATTATATAGTCGGTGGAACTTATATTAAGAGATTTTAAAAATTCTAATGTTTTCTTCATCAAACTTGCTCCCGTTGTTTTCTTATTCTATATTATTTAATATTTTTTTTCAACTATCCAAAATAAAAAATAGAGACTTATTCAACAACTCTATTTATATATTTATTAATCCATTTAGAAAATTCATCTACATTTTGATACCTTATTGCATCTTCATCCTTTTCAGCATCCAAGTGTGCAACAATATTATTTTTTTTGATAACTAAGACCGTTGGGGCATAAGATACCTCATCATAAAAGGAAGTTTTCTTAAATTCCTCAAAAGTCATAGAAAGAAAGTCAACTTTATTTTTTTTCATATACGATAGAAATATTTCATCACAAGGTACTTTAAATATACAATAATTATTATATACAAAGAGCACATAGTTTTCTTCTTTTTTTTCTAAAAGATCTTCGCTAGTAGCTTCTATAAATTCGCCAGACCCATAATATTTACTGGATAAATCGATCTTGTTTGTATTTTTTTTAAGGATAACAAAAGCAGCTAAAACAAGAGTAATTATAAAAAGCAATATTATAACAATTCTTTTTTTCATATATTCTCCTCCAAAGTCATTGTAAACATTATAAATGATAATATGACTTTTTACACTAAACTATCGGTTGAGTTAATTACATTCATCATTAAGTGCTAGTGGTATATCATAGTTAGTTGCTTTTCCTGCAACAGTTGCTTTAATGCTTAAAAACAAACTTTCATTATCGTATTTTTTACAAACACTTTTATAGTTATCGATTGTAAAATTCACATTTTTTAAAAATTCTTCTATCTTCATTTTTTTTCTATTTTCTTTAAATGAGCTAATTTTCGAGATAATGTCACCGTCTTTTTCATACAATGTACATTCTATTTGATCATACTCGGTTTCGTCATCTCCACCACAGTATGTGACATTAGATATATATATAGCTGATTTTTTATCACTATATGAAATTGTACCAGAGACCGTAAAATTATCGCAACTAGTGCTTAGAGTCTTGAATTCAAAATCTTTATTATGACTCATTATAACAAAAACGGCTATCAATAGAATTATCACTATTGCAAATCCAATAACTGCCAAATATCGTCCTTTACTTTTTTTCTTGTTTATCTCATTACCTAATAGTTCATTTATATCCAAATTAAAATCCTGACATATTTCCTTAAGAATTGATACATCTGGTAAGTTTTTTGCATTTTCCCATTTGCTAACAGCTTGGTATGTAACGTTGTACTTATCAGCAAATTCCTTTTGTGTCATACCAGATTTTAATCTGATTTCTTTAATTATTTTGCTAATTTTTTCTGGATTCATTGTTGCTTTTCCCTTTTCTAGAAATTAAAATTTTTGCAATAGCTACTATGGCAACTGTAGCCCAAATAATTTGCAAAGTGAATGAAAACCATGCTTTTTTAGGAAAAAGTCCTATGGCCATGAACAATCCTGCTAAAAGGTTTAACATTTGGTATAAGAACCCATTTTTAATTTTATTTGTTGATAATAAGGCATAAGCGACTAAAACTAGACACATACCTATCCAACCCATTATATCAAAAAACATCTTATCACTTCCTAAGTCAAAATAATTTTAAATTAATAATTAATTAATGTCAAATTATTTATTACATTCAGTATAATCATAATCCCATAGGCCAAGTTTACCGTTAATAAATATTGGATCTATTTTCTCAACATTTTCAAGTTTAAATCCGTATCCATCCCATGAACCTTTATTAATTATGCCTCTATATACTAAAGAATTTTTAGTCACTATCTTTTTTATAAAATCATCGTCAACATATATTGAATCGGTTAATATAGCTTTAGCAATTATGCATCCAGTTGGATATTCAAGGTTATAATCACTAAATCTTTTCATTGCTTCTTTATCAATACCTTTACCAGCATGTATTAGTAAATCACCTCTATACTTAGTATTCCACGTTCTGAATTCATATTCTTTTAGTCCTTCAGCAATCAGTGTTGCCCATGGCTGGTGAATAGTCAAAACTTTCATCAAATCACTTCCATTCCATTATACTATTAGGTTTGTGGGGCTTTTGTAGCCTACGTGTAGTTTACATAACAGGTCTTATACGTTCTTAGTAGTATCTAAGTAATTTTTTACAATTTATTTGATTATATACTTTTTATATTCACAATTTGAAGAAGCAAATTTTAAATAATCATCATATATTGTTTTAATTTCAAATCCATTAAAATATGCATCTAACATACCACTAGAATCTTTATGACCAACTATAAGGATATTACAATTTGCTTTTCCATAATCTTTTATTAAATCTTCTATGAAACTATATATTCTTTTTTTATAATCTTCTAGATCCTCAACACCAGAATATATTTTCATATCCGGAACTGTGCCAGTCATTTTTATTTCTGATAATGGTAATCCATCTGCGCTACCCAAATCATAAACATCTAATCTTTCATCAATTATAATTTTATCACTTCCAGAGCTGATTTTTGCAGTCTGAACAGCTCTTTCCTGAGGTGAAGAATAAATATAATTAAAAGTAATATTTGCTTCTTCAAATTTTCTATTTAGTAACTTAGCTTGTTTAATTCCCT
The DNA here is from genome assembly GCA_902773365.1 of uncultured Erysipelotrichaceae bacterium. GTDB lineage: Bacteria > Bacillota_I > Bacilli_A > RF39 > UBA660 > RUG11867. The sequence continues at coordinate 1,482 of CACYEG010000049.1, read as the reverse complement.
CTTCATTTAATGGTAGCCCATTTCTACCTTGAGCTTTGCGTTCTAAATTCAAATCTGTTTGCCCATGTCTTACTACATATATTACCATGTGCAATCACCATCCAATATAATTATATCACATGAATTGCTAATTTGTTCATCTGGCTGGTTCTACTAGCATGAGATAAATAAAGGGTTTGCGAAGTTCGTGTAGCCTACCTGTAGCCTACGACCTCTAAAAAGCGCATATTTTCTATATTTAGACATCAAAAAAAGCCCGTAAATACGGACTTTCCAAAATATTATCTCTTACTGAATTGTGGTGCTCTACGAGCTTTCTTAAGACCTGGTTTCTTACGTTCTTTAATTCTAGAATCTCTAGTAATTAATCCATTAGCTTTAAGGATCTTGCGATAAGAATCATCTCTAGTTTGATCAGTTTCAGCGTCATATTCAAGTAAACCTTTTGCAATAGCTAATCTTATTGCACCAGTTTGACCAGAGAATCCGCCGCCTTTAGCAACAACTGTAATATCGAATGTGTTTTCGTTATTTGTTACAACTAAAGGTTGTTTTAAATCCATTACTAAAGTAGCAAAAGGCATATATTCATTTACATCTACACCGTTTACTGTAATCTTACCAGTTCCTGAAACCATTTTGATTTGTGCAACTGATTGTTTTCTACGACCTGTAGCAGTTATAGTCTTCTTCATTCTAATGCCTCCCTTACTTTACTTCAATCTTTTCTGGTTTTTGAGCTATTTGTTCATATTCACTACCACCATAGACGAATAATTTCTTACCCATTTGTCTACCAAGACGTCCATGAGGAAGCATTCCTTTAACAGCTCTTTCTACCATTTCTTCTGGATAGTTTGTAATCATTTCTTTTGCTGTTCTTTCTCTTAATCCTCCTGGGAATCCGCTGTGATTATAGTACTTCTTATCATCGAGTTTCTTTCCAGTTAAATTTACTTTAGATGCATTAATGATTATTACATAATCTCCACAATCAACATGTGGTGTGTAAGTAACTTTATGTTTACCTCTTAAAATTGTTGCAGCTTTAGTAGCAAGACGTCCTAGTGTCTCACCTTCTGCATCGATCAAATACCATTTTCTAGATATTTCTTCTTTCTTTTGCATAAATGTGTTCATATTCTTTTTCCCTTTCAATTGTTCCATGTTATCAACTTCCCACATCGAAAACACTTCCCAAATAAAATGTACCGAATAAAATTATATTTTATCAGTGTCAAAATGTCAACAAATTTCGAGATAATTTCGTATTTAATACTCAATTTCTTTTAAATATAAACCCGAAGCTGGCGCTGGAGCATATTCAATTACCTTTTGGCCTTTAATTAACATGCTTTCCATTTGTGCCTTATCTATTATTCCATCGTTATATAAAAGTAAAATACTAACTATATTTCTTACCATATAAGTATAGAACGCTTTTCCTGTTACTTCTATAATAAAATCATTGCTTTCGAAATG
>CACYEG010000048.1 GCA_902773365.1 uncultured Erysipelotrichaceae bacterium | reverse complement strand
GATAGAGTAAATGAACGACTCGATGTCAATTTTGAAAAGACTAATAAGACTTTTGCTAGTGTTTTAGAGCGTCTTTCTAAAATAGATGAAGCTCAAAAAAAGATAGATGGATTATCTAATGATATAATTGGACTTCAATCAATATTGACTGACAAGAAAACGAGAGGAATATTCGGAGAGACTAACTTAAATATTATTTTGAAAAGTGTATTCGGCGAAAAGAATGACAACATCTATAGAATACAGTATACTCTACCAAATACGACGATATGCGATGCGATTCTCTTTGCGCCAGAACCACTTGGAACAGTCGCAATAGACTCAAAGTTTCCACTAGAGCACTACGAAAAGATGACAGATAGAAGTATTTCTCGAGAGGAAAGAAGTACATATGAGAAGTTATTTAAACAGGATGTCAAAAAACATATAGATGCCATCAGTACGAAATATATAATTGATGGGGTGACATCTAACCAAGCGATCATGTTCTTACCAGCTGAAGCTATATTTGCAGAGATAAATGCATATCATGCTGACTTACTAAATTATGCCTATACTAAAAGAGTTTGGATTACATCTCCTACGACACTTATGAGTACTCTTACGATAATAAGTATGATTTTAAAAGATATGGAAAGAGACAAATATGCTAAAGTAATACATAATGAATTAAATAAACTTGGTATAGAATTCGGCCGTTATAAGGAAAGATGGATGCATCTATCTAAGTCTATTGAGACTGTAACTAAAGATGTACAATCTATAAATACGACGACAGATAAAATAACGAAGAGATTTGAACAGATAAATAACGTAGATATCAAAACAGAAGCACTAATAGAGCATGATGACGATTAGTGAAACTGTGGATGCGATTAATCTACCGAATAAAAATTTTTTATAACTTAAAGAAGTATCATCTAAGATACTTTTTATTTGGGCATGTATAGATAGTCCTCCAAAAGCTATAGAGAAAAATATCCACTCTAGTTGATTAGTAGATTTGATCATCTTTATCGCATTAGTTAACTCAGTTATACTATATATAAATGATAGATTATTTGGAATAATACCAGATAATAGAGTATTTATGACACCAAAAAAGATAATAGTTCCGAGTACTAATACCAATATATTAAATGTAGATTCACTGCTTTTTTGTAGACATTTAGAAAACGAAACTTTTTCTTCTTTAATAGAGGTTATGGATGACGAATTCTTCCTTTTAAAAATGATGTAAAGAAAAAAGTCAGTTAAATATATAAATAAAAGTAGCTTTAATGCAAAAGAAGTACTTGGAGAAATGTTCAATATAAAAAGGGGATTAGGGGAATAAATGGAAGCAAGTATACACTCTGCATCTTCTTTCGATATATATCCACTTTTATAGAAGTCTTTTACATATTTAGTAGAAGTAGGAGTACCTAATAAAAAAGATAGAATGATTAACAATACTTTATTGTTTTTAAATATTTTATAAAACCAAGATGCTAATCCATAATTTAATGCTAAGTCTACTACCAAAAACATAATGCTCATCGCTGGTACTAGTGTCTTAAACCATAAGCTACAAGAGGATAGAACTGACGCCTTTACTATATCGTTACTTCTAAAAAGAAAGAAAAATAAAACTAGAATACACATCAAAATGATATTATCTATTCTTTTACTCATAATAAAATATATGCAAAATATAAAGATTATTTGATATAATTAACTAGGTGGTTAAAATGATTAAAAAGATAACACAATTTATAAAAGAAAATCTTGGGTTTATAATATTTTTGGTTTTATTCTATTTTGTAATGAATTTTGAATTGCCATATATAATCTATACTCCTGGTGGTGCGATAAATCTAAGTGAAAGAATTTCTGGAGATAATATCTATAAGGAGGATGGCTCTTTTAGCATGACTTATGTAAGTATTGTAAGAGCAAAAGTACCATTCATGCTTTTATCTTATGTTATACCAGACTGGGATGCTATACCAAAAGAAAAATTTACTTACGATGATAACGATGTTAATGAAACGCTAGAAATCGATAAGATTTACATGCAGGAAGCGATTAGTAATGCAGAAGAAGCTGCTTATAAAGCTGCCGGAATAGAATATAAAGAGAAAAGTACCGAAAATATAGTCACATATGTTAGCAGTAAAGCTAAAACTAAATTAAAGCACGGTGATGTTTTAATCGATGTCGATGGCATAGAATTAGTCGATATCAAGGTATTACAAGATTACATTAAGACAAAAAGTGCAGGAGATAAAATAGAAATAAAATATTCGCGCGATGGAAAAGAATATATAGATGAAGTTACTTTAATTACACTCAATAAAGAAACCAAAGCAGGTATTTCTATGGCAAAAGTTAAAAAATTTGAAACTGATTATTCCATAGATGTAAAAACTAAAGCGAGCGAATCTGGTCCATCTGGTGGATTAATGACTACACTTGCAATATATAACGCAATTACTGAAGAAGACATTACTAAAGGTAAAAAGATCATGGGAACAGGAACTATTGAAAGCGATGGAAAAGTTGGAGAGATAGGCGGAGTCAAATATAAACTAATTGGCGCCGTTAAAAGTGGTGCAGATGTATTTATTTGTCCTGTTAAAAACTACGATGAAGCCCTAAGTGTCGCCAAGAAGAAAAACTATAATATAAAGATAATTTCAGCAGAAACGTTCCAAGATGCATTAGATAAAATAAAGGCTCTATAAGAGCTTTTTTATTGTAAAAAAAATTGAGACTGCGCCCCCTGAGCACAGTCTCGTAAAAAAGAATAAAAAGGGGTTGGCTAGTGTGATACTAGCACCAATTCG
>CACYEG010000047.1 GCA_902773365.1 uncultured Erysipelotrichaceae bacterium | reverse complement strand
ATCGATTGAAGCGTAGTCCATGAAAGTTTTTCCGAAATACTTAGTAATAGCCGCAGTTAAAGTTGTTTTACCATGGTCAACGTGTCCAATAGTACCAATATTAACGTGTGGTTTACTACGATCAAATTTTTCTCTTGCCATAATATAATTCCTTTCTTTTACATCTTTTATTTTATCTAATACTTGCGAGATTTTCAAGTACTATTTTTAGTTAGCGCTGTTTTTCTTTATAATGCCTTCAGCGATTGATTTAGGCACTTCCTCATAGTGGTCTTTAAACATTTGATATGTTCCACGACCTTGAGTATTACTTCTTAAGTCTGTTACGTAACCGAACATTTCTGATAGTGGTACCATAGCTTGAATTCTTAAGCTATTACCGATAGCCTCTTGTCCAAGTGGACGACCACGTCTTGCAGTCAAATCACCCATTACGTTACCTAAGTATTCTTCAGGCACGTCTACTACTACTCTCATGATTGGTTCCAGTAATACTACATTACATTTCTTTAAAGTCTCTTTTAATGCAAGACTTGCAGCTACTTTAAACGCCATTTCACTTGAGTCGACATCGTGGTATGATCCATCGAATAGTGTAGCTTTTACATCTACCATTGGGTATCCTGCAAGTACACCGCCGGCCATAGCTTCTTGTAGACCTTTATCTGTTACTGGAATATATTCACGAGGAACTGTTCCACCAACAACTGCGTCTACGAATTCATATCCCTTACCAGGATTTGGTTCAAATTTAACCCATACGTGACCATATTGACCACGACCACCAGATTGTTTAATGTATTTACCTTCACAATCAGCTGCTACAGTAATTGTTTCACGGTAAGCAACTTGTGGTCTACCTTGGTTACATTCTACACCAAATTCACGTCTCATTCTGTCAATGATAACGTCTAAGTGTAATTCACCGATACCAGATAGAACAGTTTGTCCTGTTTCTGGATCAGTCTTAACTCTTAGAGTAGGGTCTTCTTCAACTAACTTTTGAAGTGCTAGAGCCATTTTATCTTGGTCTGCTTTGCTCTTTGGTTCTACTGCAATATCGATAACTGGTTCTGGGAATTCCATACCTTTCATAACGCATGGATTCTTCTCATCACATAATGTATCTGCTGTAGTTGTATCTTTTAGACCAACTGCTGCAGCAATTTCACCAGCATAAACTTCAGTAATTTCTTTTCTTTGGTTAGCATGCATTTGTAGTATACGCCCAATTCTTTCTTTAGTTCCTTTAGTACTATTTAATACATAAGAACCACTAGATAAGTGACCAGAGTATACACGGAAGAATGCAAGTCTACCAACGAATGGGTCAGTCATGATTTTGAAGGCCATTGCAGTGAATGGTTCATTATCACTAGGTTTCCTCAATATTTCTTCCCCAGTCTTTGGATTAAAACATTCAATTGCATCTACATCTGTTGGAGCTGGGAAATAATCGATTACTGCATCAAGTGCAAGTTTAACACCTATATTGAAGTGTGCAGTTCCGCACATTACAGGGAAGAACTGAGCTGCTAATACACCTTTACGGATAGCACCCTTAATTTCAGGAATAGTTAACTCTTCTCCATTTAGGTATTTTTCCATTAAAGCATCGTCAAATTCGACAGCCTTTTCGATTAATTCAACTCTCTTTTGTTCAGCAATAGATTTTAGATTTTCTGGAATAGCTATTTCAGTTGGCTCTTCTTTCTGATCTTTATCATATTGCCAAGCTTTCATTTCGACTAAATCGATTATTGCTGAAAAATCAGATTCAGCACCTATTGGCCACTCGATTGGAGCATAGTTAGCACCAAGTCTTTCGCCAATTGTTTTTAGTGTATGTTCGAAGTCAGCACCCATCTTGTCCATCTTGTTTGCAAAGAACATTCTTGGAACCTTGTATTCGTTTGCTTGTCTCCAAACAGTTTCAGTTTGTGGTTCTACACCAGATTGTGCATCAAGTATTGTTATAGCACCATCCAAAACCTTCAAACTTCTTTGAACTTCGACAGTAAAGTCTACGTGTCCTGGGGTATCAATAATGTTAAGTCTATAACCTTTCCAGTGAGCAGTTGTTGCAGCTGAAGTAATTGTTATACCTCTTTCTTTTTCTTGCTCCATCCAGTCCATTTGAGACTCACCATCGTGAGTTTCACCAATTTTATGAGTAATTCCAGTATGGAATAAAACTCTTTCAGTAAATGTCGTCTTACCGGCATCGATGTGTGCCATGATACCAATATTACGAACTTTGTCTATTGAAACGTCTCTTGCCATAGTACACTCCTACCATCTATAATGAGCAAAGGCTTTATTTGCTTCTGCCATCTTATGAGTATCTTCTCTCTTTTTAACAGCACCACCAACACCGTTAGCAGCGTCCATTATTTCGTTAGCAAGCTTACTAGACATTCCTCTACCACTTCTTAGTTTTGCATAATTTACTAACCAACGAAGTGCTAATGCTTGACTACGAGTATCGTCTACTTCGATAGGTACTTGTACGTTTGATCCACCAACACGACGAGATTTAACTTCTAGTGCTGGTTTAATATTTTCAATTGCTTTATTGAAAACTTCCATTGGGTCAGTTTTCGTAGTTTCTTTTATTGTGTCAAATGCCTCATATAATATCTTTTCAGCAGTACCACGTTTTCCATCGTTCATGATTTGATTGATTAACTTAGTAACAACTTTAGAATTATATATAGGATCTGGTAAAACATCACGTTTTACAGCACGTCTTTTACGCATATTTTTCCTCCTTTATATTTTATTTCTTTGGTTTTTTAGTTCCGTATTTACTACGACCTTGTTTACGTTCATTAACGCCTTGTGTATCAAGTGCACCACGAACAATATGATAACGTACACCGATTAAGTCTTTAACACGTCCACCACGTATTAATACTACGCTGTGTTCCTGTAAATTATGACCTTCACCTGGTATGTAAGTATCAACTTCACGTCCATTAGATAATCTAACACGTGCATATTTTCTCAATGCTGAGTTTGGTTTCTTAGGAGTCTTTGTTCCTACACGAGTACAAACACCTCTCATTTGTGGATGGTTTGTTTCAGTAGGCTTTCTCTTAAGACTATTTAATCCTACATTTAATGCTGGACTTTTACCTTTTCTTACTTTGTCTTTTCTATTCTTTCTAACAAGTTGGTTAATTGTAGCCATATTCTCTCCCTTTCTATATACACACTTCCTGGTGTATCAAATGTCCCATAAATTCAGGTCCTACCTAAGTAGAACCGAAATTTAAATCATTAATAATATAGCATATGCAATTAGTGAAGTCAACAATTATTTTCACTAATTTTTATAGTCCTTTGTCATATATTTTTCACATTTAATATATGGATTATATTTGTATCCATCATCCGTATTCGAAATAATTATATATCCAATACAATCGTGTTCTAGTTTTGGGTCATAGCCCTTATCTTTTAGTTCATCTACATCAATTTTTCTCAATTCATTTAGTTCAGGTTTAATTTCAATGTTGCTCATATATTTTTTAGCTTGCTTAACCATTTCTTTTTCCATTAGTTCATATATTGTATTTTCTTTAACTCTTATCCCAAAGTAGGTAAGTCCTGAAACAATACATACTAATATTATAGTCCAAACTATGATTATTTTTTTCATGTTAATCTCTTGGTTTCATCGTTGGAAATAGTAATACATCTCTTATTGAATCTTGCTCAGTAAACAACATGCACATCCTATCTATTCCATAACCGATTCCACCTGCAGGTGGCATACCATATTCTAATGCTTCTATGAAATCCATGTCGATATCGTTAGCTTCTTCATTACCCATGTTCTTCTCTTTAAGTTGATCTTCAAATCTCTCTAATTGATCAACTGGATCATTTAATTCTGTATATGCATTCGCGCATTCCTTACCAGAAATGAATAACTCAAATCTTTGTGTAAATCTTGAGTCATCAGGATCTTTTTTAGTAAGTGGTGAAATCTCAATTGGATGGCCATACAAGAATGTTGGCTCAATTAGAGTTTCCTCGACATATTTTTCAAAGAATTTATTAACTATATGGCCATATTGCTTTTCATGTTCTTCTAGTTCTATACCATGTTCTTTAGCAAGACGTAAACATTCATCTAAATCAGTTATAGCTTTGAAGTCTATACCAGTTTGTTCCTTAATTGCATCAGTCATGCTAACCCGCTTCCATTCACCATCTAAATTGATATCGTGTCCCAAGTATTTAAATGTCGTTTTTCCGCACACTTCATTAGCAATGGTCTTATACATATTTTCAGTTAAAGCCATCATTCCTTCTAGATTTGAATAGGCTTGGTATACTTCCATCATAGTAAACTCAGGGTTATGTTGCATGTCCATTCCTTCGTTTCTAAATGTTCTACCAATCTCGTATACTCTTTCCATACCGCCAACTAATAGTCTCTTTAAATTTAGCTCAAGAGCAATTCTTAGATACATATCTAAGTCTTGAGTATTATGGTGAGTTATAAACGGTCTAGCAGATGCACCAGTAAGAAGGGTTGTTAATATTGGAGTTTCAACTTCTACAAAACCTTGTTTATCTAAAAAGTTTTGAATACATCTAATAATTCTTGGACGCATAAATGCAACACGTCTTGAGTCTTCATTCATTATTAAATCAACGTATCTTCTTCTGTATCTTTCTTCTATATCAGATAAACCATGAAATTTCTCAGGTAGTGGTTTTAGTGCTTTTACTAAGTGAGTATATTCCAAACATTTAACGGTAATCTCACCAGTATTTGTCTTCATTACTTTACCTTTGATTCCAACAATATCACCTAAGTCGGCAGATTTAAACAAGTTATATGTTTCCTCTCCAACATCATTTATTGAAATATAAATCTGTAATTTATCAGTTTTATCTTGTATTGTAAAGAACGACGCCTTCCCCATCTTTCTTATAAACATGATTCTACCGGCGACAGTTACGATATCATTTCTAGATTCAAACTCATCATGTGGTATATCAGCATATTTTTCTTTTATATCCTTAGCATATGAATCCCTTTCAAAAGCTTGTCCAAATGGATCCATGCCCATTTCACGTATTTTATTCATTTTTTCTCTTCGAACTAATTCTTGATCTGTAAAATTTCTCTCCACGTATCTCACGTCCTTTTCTTGATTTAAATTATAATTGATTAGATTAAAAAAAGCAATTTTATTTATTGCTTTATCGGATTCACAGTTATTACGCTCAATCGTAATAACTATTTGTTTTTGAGAATTATTACGCAGTTATTATGGCGTAAAAAATTAAAAGCATATTATTTTAAATAATAATTACTGAATATCCGACTCAGGTTTATTAGGTAATAAGCAATTCTGTCCACCCATATTATTTGCTTGTTCATCAGTTCGCATAGTTCCTTTTAGGTAAGACCGATATAAGCCCCAAAATAAATCTAAATCCATATACTGAATTATATCATGCATATCATTCCTTGTAAGTTGGTCAAAAAAACTTTGTAGTGCATCGGGATTATCAAAAATTTTTTCCTTTTCATTTCTAATCCAAGCTTCCTTCATTACTTTAACTTGTGGTGTATTTTGTGTTTTTTCTAAATATCTTACAAAAAGAATTCTATAATCATTGTCTGCGCTTTTATATATTTCATAGCCGGCGTACTGAATGTTAAGACTTATTTCTTTACAAGAAATTCCTTTTTTGATCGATTCATCTGTAAGATTGACATGAAAATCCATTTCAATGTATTCACGATTTTCCCTACTAGGATGTTTATTAAAGGTTTTAAACACATCGTGGTCTTTTAGTATCCAATCAATTAAATTGATAACCACTATAAGTGGCAACTTACCTTGAATCGTTATTCCTTCTTTAGTACCACTGCTATAATTTATTGTGCCATTCACGAAATAAATTTCTGTACAATCGTCATAGTAATTAACTTCTATTCCAAATTT
>CACYEG010000046.1 GCA_902773365.1 uncultured Erysipelotrichaceae bacterium | reverse complement strand
TTTTTGCCGCTTTCGCCACCTTTTTTCAATGAACTATTCTAAAATCAAATTTTTTTGTACCTAAATTGTACCTAAAATTATTTTAGCAATCTTGATGCTTCTCAAACCCCTTATAAAATGGGCATAAAAAATGAGAGCATGGTTAAATGCTCTTCTTCAGGGGGAAAAGAGCAATAGGATTAATCTTTTTTTCTTAGCAAATTCCACTTATTTTAGTCAGTAATTTTGTCAGCATTCTTTAACCTTTATCCTCTTTACCTCCCCACCAAAAAAAGAGAATTACTTCTCATTTTTTTCTAGATATTCGTCTAATTCTTTTTTCCAAGAGTCGTTTACAGATCCATCCATCATGCACTTTTCAAAATTTCCTACTGCATCGAACAATAGTCCTGTACCACACTCGTCTTTTTTAAAGTTTGCAATATTAGATTTTCTAATGCCTATTTCACTTCCTGCAGCATATGAATCTATATCTGCTCCTACATAGATAAATTCGAAGTTCTTGTTCTTGCTAACTAGTTCTTTTATTTGCGCTTTAGTATATTCTCTTGATGCATTTTCATATCCATCTGTAATAATTATGAACAATACTTTATCTGTATCTTTTTGTTCCATTTTGTGTATAGTATTACCTAGTGCATCTAATAAAGCAGTGCATCCTTCAACGTAATAGTCTTTGCTAGTTAGCTTTTCTACTTTAGACACTTCCACTCTATCGTGTAACACTTTATAAGTATCGCTAAAAAGTACTGTTGTTATGAAAGTATCATATTTATTTTTCTTCTCCTTCTCTAAGTATTCATTGAAACTCGTAATGGTATTCTCCTCTTGACCTTGCATAGATCCACTCTTGTCTAATATAAAGACGACATCTAATTTTTTTCCCTTTTTCATATCTTTCTTTCTTCCTTTCTGATATAATGATAGCGTATTAAAGCACTTATTTGGTCACTTGGGAGGCGACATTTATGAATTTAAAAGATAGGCTTAATCAATACTTAAATAGTTATTTAGGAATAGAAAGAAAATCATTTAAGCGCCTAGACTCTAGCTTCGATAGCGAGATATTCATGGACTATGCTTGCGAGACTGGTTCTTTAATAAACACTTATATTAGCGAAAACAAAGATACTGATACATTTCAAACTTATTTATTTAAATTGATTGATGAAAGAAACCTAAAAGACTCAGATGTGTATAACAAAGTTAATATAGATAGAAGACTTTTTAGTAAGATAAGGAGCAATAAAGAATATCATCCATCTAAAGAAACAATCATATTATTTGGTATAGCGCTAGAACTATCTGAAAAAGAAATTGAAACTCTATTAGAAAAAGCATCATATTCACTTCCCATGAATACCACATTCGATTTAATAATAAGATTTTGTTTTAAAGAAAAAATATATAATATAGATACGATAAATGAATTTCTATATGACCACAACTGTAAATTGTTAAACGAATAAAAGTACATATCAACTATGTACTTTTTTTAAATCTAAAATAAATTTTCTATATTCATCGAATTCTAAATCACTACTATTTATTTGTAAGACATAGAGTATTTTTCCATAGAGTTGATTTAAGTATGCTCTTTCATTACCAGAATATTTTATCCTATGTAAATGGGAATTCAATCCAAACTTTTTGATATAGTATATCTCTTGTCTTATTTTTCTTCGATAATTAGAACTTACTTGAACCTTTTCATTGACCACTATTCCCGTTACAGATTGATTGTGGGATTTATCAACTACGTGAATTTTATCATTATTTAAATGTAGTCCTAATTTTATTAACATCTTTCTAACTTTAGTTATTATTTCCGTAGGATTAAAGTCTCCTGAAAAAGTCATGTCATCTGAATATCTCGTATAATTTATATTTTTTTCTTCACACCATTTACCTAAAACCTCATCAAAACTTTTCATAACTAAATTTGAAATATAAGCTGAAGTCGGAGATCCTTGAGTTAGATGTTCGTCGTATGTACATAAATAAGTAAGTAACATACCAACAGATTTTGGAAAATACTCTATTGGAAAACACGATTCATATACATCTAAAAAAGAAATGCTTTCAAAAAAATTCTTTATATCGAGCTTCAAAATAGTTTTTTTGCCAGTGTGAGGTAAAGCATTATCTCTTAGCGATATTCCTTTATGATATGCTTTTGCATATTTAGAAATCGATTCATTATTTAAAATATTTTCCAGTATCTTTTTTTGAATATTTTTTAAAATTGAATTTGGTTCGTATATTGTTCTATATTTACCATTTCTCTTTTTAATCTTATATATTTTATAATTTTTTTCTATATTATTGCTTATAGAGTAAAGCGTTTTTATGTATTTTTTTTCATCATCACAATCTAAAAGATTGAGAGATAATAAAAATTCATTACATTCTTTTATACCGATGTATTTCCACATTTTATTACCTCCCAATTCTTTGCAGTGCTAGTGATATTGTAATTTGGAAATGGACTTTAAGCGTAGTGTAACGAAGCGTCTACATGAAATGTAGTTTAGTCCATTGGAGAATTACTATTTAATCATCACAATTAATAATAGTCCCTTAACGACTCGTTAAAGTAGGAATAAATCCAATCGCCACTGCAAATGTATTATACCATGTTATTCACTCATTTGAAATATGACATTATTTTTTAACATATACAAGAAATATGTTAAAATTTTAACGTTTTTTTAACATATTCTATAATTATGTTAAAAATATTATGTATTTAAAGAGCTTTACTTTTTAACCTCCATATTTAAAATATCGAGTATTTCTTTTCCATGATATTTCACTTTAACGCTAGAAAGAATACCACTACTCCTTAGTTCTTCTAAAGTTTTAGGTTTACTTTTAATTAGATTATTTAGTTCATCATCAGTGAAGATATAATAAAGAGGTATATTCATCTTTTGCGATTTTTCTTTTCTAAATTCTCTTAAGTTCTTTTCTATCAATTCATCGTTATTATCTTCACTCATTTGATTAACATATTTGCTTATAACATCTCTATTATCTACTACACTTCTAGATAACCATATTTCAGCAGCTTTTTTAGTATTTTTCTCACTAGATAATTCACTCGACTTCATCTTATCTAAATCTCTTTTTATATAACTTATTAATTGATCTGCCCTGATAATACTAGATTTAATATCTTTAGGTGCATAATAAGTATTTAAAAAACCTTTAGGATTCGCTAAAACTACAAGTGGTTTAAAGAAGTCTTCCTCATGAAATCTACCAAATATAAAGTTATCAAGTTTGCTATGACTCTTAGTCCAAACTTTTTTCAACATATCCTGGTGTCTTAAAGCCTGTGTATATGGTGAATATATAGCTTCTTTTATTTTCTTGCCATCCAACTCATACTCTCTAAAGAATTGTCCACTCTTGTCTACTGTTACATTTCCAATTAGATTTTTACATTCTATCAAATAAAAATAACCTCTTGTAAATATTAAGTAATCTATCTGCGCTTTATTTCCATCATATTCGAATGTCACATCGTGCAAAACATACATTCCAATATGGGCATTTTTAAGTTCATATTCTATCTGATTTTCACCAAAAATTCCATATTCATGTATTTTTATGTCCTTATCTATTTCTCTAGTATCACTAAGTTTTTCTCTTATTTCTTTTAAGCCCGCAAGCTGTCTATTCAAATCGCTATCTGCTTTTAAAAATATTGTATCTTTAAAACTATTAAATAAATCCATGATTTTCACCTAAATTAATTGTAGCATATATCTGCTAAAAATTAGCATCATTTAAGCAAAAAAAATGCCACTTACTGTAGCATTTTATAATCACGACTACTTATTCAGTAATTCTTGTTTAGCTTTAAACTCTCTCAATTTCTCAAAAGCAGGAATATTTGTATTCCTTAAACTACCATCATTTATAAGAGCTTCTATTTCTTCCATACTTACCCATCGAACGCTTTCAACTTCCGATTTTTGAAGTATCAAATCATACTATTTTTTGTTCTAATTCTTTTAAATAATTAATTGCTGCATTTAATTGCGAATCAGTACCATTAATATAATCCTCTAATGGCCTATAAACTAATTCATTTGGTTGAAATATAAGTGGATCTAAAGAGTTAAAATATTCTGGATCTTTAAATGAATCTTTAAAATTTGTTTTATTATATGATCGACCTTGTAATTTGCTATCGTATTGAAAATATTTTGTGCTTCTACTCACCCTAAAATCAAGTTCATCTATATACAATGGTTTAGGGTTATTACCAAATGCGTTTAGTGTTGTGGATATGTTAGTACCAATGAATTTGCTTCCAATCTTTGACAAACTTACACAAGCCATTCTTCCGCTAGAAAATACATACTCATCTATAAGTGTTACTACCACTTTTCCTCTTAAGAAATCTATTAATGGGTCTATAATTCTAGAGTTACCACCTCTATTACCTCTCAAATCGACTACGAATTTGGTAATATGTTCCTTATCTGCAACAGTACTAATTTCTTGAACAAACTTCTGCATTGCTTCGATATCTTCGCAAGAATTATATACGAGTATTAAGGCATCATTTTGAATTCTATAAGAATAATTCTTCTTTGGAGTAAACTCGTAGTTTGGGTAATCTTTTATATGTTCTAAATCAAAGGTAAAGTCTTCTTTTTTTCCGTTATGTGAAACGGTATATATAATATTTGTTGGTGATTTGTCAAAACTAGGTAAACTTCTTAATATGTTTGGTGTACTTAAGCCCGCTTGTATAGCAATCTCTAAATATTCTTTTGTAGAATAGCAAGTCATAGCTTCAATTTCGCTTTTTAGAGTTTCGATATCAACTCCATTAATAGCGACCAGCTCACCAAACAAAGCTTTTTCCATTGCTCTTGTAACTCTTATAACATATATTTTATTATCGATAAATTTAAACTGAATAGGTAACAAATCGGATTTCGTCATAACTAGTTTTGTATGTGAATCATATGGGCCAACTAAAAATTTTATCATTTTGTTAATAAAGTAATATAAATCATATTTATCAAACGTTTCTTTAGAATTTAAAAATTCTTCAATTCTTTTATTTAGTTCATCTTTACTGTGAAAAAAATATAATGCCGGATGCCCTAGAATACAATCATATTGTTCATCATACTCATCGATCCCGTCTATATAATCAAAAATTCGATGTATTATATCTCTTGCTTCTTTTTTAGTCATTTAATTTACTCTCCACCATTAATGAATAAATACATTATATCATTCTTCAAGCAAAACTTCTAGAAATCAGCATATAAATTACCAAAATTTTAAAACACTATTACTATATTGTAATTTCCTACATCTTTTTAAGTTCAATAATCCCTACAAAACCATATAAGTACTTGTATTTAACAAAAATGAGACGTCTTTCGACGTCTCTTCATGGGGAAGAGAGCTCCAAAAGTAATGATTTAATACTTCTCTTAACGAATCTGCTGATTTTAGTCAGTAAATTTGTAAACATAACAAAAATGTTTAAAAACATAACAATCCATAAAAAAAGAGAATTGATTCTCATTTTTAAAGCCTTTTAAACTCTTCGAAGTCACAAATTGCTTCATATGTAGTTCTTCTTAATATGCAGTGCTTATTATATATTGATGTAAGCTCGTCAAAAGATAAGAATAAAACATCGGTTACTTCCTCTTTCTGCAATACCATATCTTCTTTTCTGAAATCCCTTTCAATATAATATATATCCCAAATAACGTTATTAGTAACAATCTTACGTTTAAAGAAGTTTAAATCCTCTGATTTAATTACTAATCCCTGCTCTTCATTTAGCTCTCTAATCAATGTATCAAGACTTTCTTCTCCACTTTTTACTGTACCAATAGGAATTGCATAATCATTATTACCATCTGCAACTATTTGAATCATATATTTATTATCCGAATTTATTGCAATTAAAGCTGCTTTTAAAATGTATTCACCAGGCTCAATATTTCTACCTTTTCTAGGTATCGTTTTTCCAGTCTTATTAAAATTTATATCATAAACATCTAACATTTCTTCGCTCATCTGCTAGCTCCTTTTTCATAGATTCTTCTACTATAATCAATCTTTTTAACCAATTTAAATGTTATCATTTCAATTCTTTAAATCCATTCCTGCTCCATAACCACAAAGCAGTATGTATATCAATTGGCTTATATTTAGTACCTTTAAATAATTCATTCCATCTATCAATCACTATCAGTTGTACATCACTTCTTGTCAATTCTTCATCTGTTATTAAGCCTAACCTATGAGTTGATTTTACTACATGCGTATCTGGCGCGACTGTCAATTTTTCGATATTTTTGTATTTTCTATCTGTATATTGATAAATTACATATAGCCAATAGTTACAAATTTTAGTCCCCGATAAATAAGGGAACTTTCTCTTGTTTTCATTTTGAATAAAATCTCTTATCTTATCGACGTCATTATCTAATTCATCAAATAACCTTCTTACATCGCCATCATATAAATCTACAATTGTATGACACAAAGCTAACCATATTTCAGTTTGTTTTTGTTTCTGCAGTGCAACTTTATATTTTGTAAGTGCATACTGTACTTCATCAAATGTTTTTTCTAAACATTTCTTTGGGTTAAATACAAATTTAGTTTCTTCATCTTCCCAAGTTTTTAGTGCACTCTCCCATAAAGTATAAGAATTTCTCTGATAATTTAGTGCCATTGGTAAAGTAAAATAAAGATAATTATCTTTAGAACTGGCTTCAAAATGTGGATTTGCATCTTCTGGCATAACTTCTCCACCTAATTCACCGTTTTTGTACATTGAATATAAAATATCGACTTTTTTAAGTAATTCTTTTTTATTCATACTAACCTACTTATCATCGTTCTTTTTGTTTTTTATAAATTCCTCATGTTTTCTATTACAATAATTAGTATAGTATAATGGAAGCTCAATCTTTAAGATGTCACTTAAATCATTCTTTAATTCTCTACTCAAAACACCACTTGCAAGGCACCAAATCTTACCCGACTTAAGAACTTTCAAAATGCCGTCGTCTTCTTTGTATGATTCAATAATATCCCAGTTTATTTTATCGTATTTTCTTTTAACTTTTTTATTTACTTTATTTAAATTTTTATTTATTTCTTCAACTAAATCACAAAGAATATTCATTTCGTATCCATCGTAAAAGTACTCATCAGTCCTACCTGCACAAACAATATCTAATTCATTGATACAGGTTAATATTTTCTCTATTGCTACTATGTCTTTTTTGTTCATAATACTTCTCCTATCAAAATTAGGTTTATTATATCATTAATTGAATTTATTTTATATGATTGCATTACTTTTTCATATTATCAATTATGCCTGTTGCTCCAATCACAACATAACTAATAGCTAAAAGTAAAGTTATAATCCACTTAGTCACTCTTTCACCATTAATAGCTAATATTATAAAAAATGCTATTGCAATTAGGCCAATCAATAGTTGAAAAATCGAACTTATTAAATACCACTTACTTTTCATTTTTACCACTCCAAGTATATTATACAACAAAAGTGTGTTTTCATCGATTCTTTACATTTTAATCAATTCAATTTTTCAAATTCTCTTCGTTCATCGACAATATTGATCGAATTTATATTATTTTCTTTATCTTTATATTTGTTTTCCAAATATTTCATGAATCGTTTCTCTAATTTATCAGAGCACTTGGCTTTATAGTCATTATTTTTTATTGCATTTTCCATTTTTGATCTCAGTAATTTCCATTTTTTATAATATTCTGTTTTATATTTAAACATAAAACCTGTATTATCTTCGATGACAAATCCTTCTACATAGTGATTATCTTGTTTATAGTCTTCTTTTTTAATCTCAACAAATTTCTCTTCAAATTCTTGAGTGGTATTCACTTTATATATTAATTCTTTGATTTTAATTTTATTACTGTCAGCAAAATATTTTAATTCATCATAATCGACTTTTAAATAATTAATTGAATTATATATTTCATCTAGTAAAATTAATTCGTCCTTATTATATTCGATAATATGTTTATCATTAATGGAATCAATCACTTCAAAAACCATACTAGAATTGTCCTCTAATAA
>CACYEG010000045.1 GCA_902773365.1 uncultured Erysipelotrichaceae bacterium | reverse complement strand
ATCATCATATATAACTACTTCAGGCTGAAAAATAGAATTGCCTACCCCTAATAGTCTAATTGTCACATTCTTCATTCCATCACCTTCGCTATATGATATGGAAAAATACTATTTTGGTATATGTTTTTGTCACGGTTTAAATAGTTTCGCATATAAATATGTAAGATTATTAAAAATGTTAACTAAGTATAGTATAATAAAGCAGGGTGATTAAAATGTATAAAGAGGATAAACTTGCTAAATATATAGAAGAATCCGAATTACGAGTATTTAGTAAAGATATAAAAGTAAGGTTATCAAAAGAACTTGTAAAAAAATATGATAGTGACTATTACAAAGCTGCATTAGATAATTATCAAGTTTGTTTTAATAAAATAAAGAAATTAAATATAGTATTTCCAAGTAATGCAAACCCTGTTTTTTATATCTATATTGTACCTATGGATAATTATTCTGAACTACTACAAATGCCAAAAGAGTTTGACGATGGAACTGGTGGTAGAAGACCAGTTGGATGCTTCGATATAGATGGCTTTAATGTTGCTTTGGGATTGAGCGAAAACCGAATGGAGATGGCAACTAAAAAACACGATATTTCTGCCTATGTAAATGATTTACATGAAATTATTCATATCGTGCATGAGCAATTTTGGCATAGCAATCAATGTATTAATGAAGGGTTTGCAGAAGCAGTTCCATTATATGTGATGGACCTAGAAAAAGAATTTACTGAGCATAAAAAAGTTTTGTCACATTTACCTTTCGATAATATTTACACTGCACATGAACTACTAAATCAAGAGTATAATAAAACATTCGGAAAAGAAGAAGCGGTGCCGAATAATACATGTTCTTTTAGATTATCATATATATCATCTTATCTCTTTGTAAGAGGATGCCTAGAAACAATTGAAAAATCTAAAAAATGCACAAAGGAAGAAGCCGTACAAAAATTTTTAGAAATTCTAAGAAGTAGTAGATGCATAAATGAATGGCTAATATTTGACATTGCAAATGCACTTGGTTTAAATAAAGACAAACTTTTAAATAGCAAAGATTTACAATTGCAAGTTTTAAATGAAATTATAAATGAATAAAATAAAAACCCACAATATGTGGGTTTTATTTTAAAATGGTGCCCGTAGCCGACAGGTACTGAACACACTATTCTCATTTCATTACAACTATGATTCTACTCTCATTCTTAAAACAAGTAAACAACTTTATAACACAAGTATGCAAATTATATAACAAATTTAATATCATTTATTTAACGAAGCATTGACATTACAAAGTTGCATACTATATTTGACTTTGATATAATTGCAATAAGGAATATTCGGTTGTTGAGTGTCTACCTTCATTCCAAAAGGAAGGAGGTGATATGGTGAAAAAACGTGAATACGTTTGTTGGGTCTTATTACTCATAGCCATAATTTTATTCCTTCTATTAATGATAATAGTTGTAATAAAAAAATGACACTTAAGCATTAGCTTAAATGTCTCTCTAATATTTAGGGTAGACATTCAACATAGCAAAACTGAATGTTCCCTTTTTTATTTTATGCAAGTTCCCTTGACATATTCATAATATCATATTTTAAGATTTTTGTCAAAAATCTACTTCTTAGCTTTATTAAATCTATTATTATCTCTGCCATACAATTTTGATAGTTTTAATTCGTGAGCATTGCTTAAAGAAATATCCTCTTCATTTGCAAGACAAATTATAGTAAACATTAAGTCTCCTAGTTCTTCTTCTAGACTTTTTAGTGTTTCAGAATCTTTTTTATTCTTATCACCATATATAATATTTACTACTCTTGCAACTTCACCTAATTCTTCTGCCATTGTTGCTACCATAGATAATGGGCTAAAATAAGGTTTTTCAAACTGATGCGCCCATATATCAATTTCTTCTTGCATTTGTTCTAAAGATTTAGCCATAATATACCACCTGTAAAAATTATAACATACATTAATTCAAATTGCATAATAAAACCTGAACGTTTGTTGTGTTCAGGTGATAAACTCATGGTGGCACCAGCGGGAATTGAACCAGCGACACAAGGATTTTCAGTCCTCTGCTCTACCGACTGAGCTATGGTGCCATAAAAAATGGCGGTTCGTACGGGATTTGAACCCGTGATCTCCTGCGTGACAGGCAGGCGTGATAGACCGCTACACTAACGAACCATTTTGGTTGCGGGAGAAGGATTTGAACCTTCGACCTCCGGGTTATGAGCCCGGCGAGCTACCTCTGCTCCATCCCGCGATAAATAGTTTTTAAAAAATAAATGGCGGAGAAAGAGGGATTCGAACCCCCGCGCCGTTTCCGACCTCCTGGTTTTCAAGACCAGTCCCTT
>CACYEG010000044.1 GCA_902773365.1 uncultured Erysipelotrichaceae bacterium | reverse complement strand
AAATTTATAACGGTCAAATCTTGTGAATGGGATTTAGAATTTAATAAAAAGCAATACCATATCACTGAAGGCCTTGTTAAAGCGATAAGCATATTAGATGATGTAATAAAGACTATAAGAGCAAGTAAAAATAAGGCTGATGCTAAAGATAACTTAGTTAAGGAGTATGGTTTTACCGAGGCACAAGCTGAAGCTATCGTCACTCTTCAACTATATAAATTAACTAATACGGATGTAGTGGCACTACAAGAAAATATGAAGGCACTTGAAGAAGAAATGAATAGATTAAGTGAAATAATAAATAATCCAGAGAAACTAAATGGCGAGCTTAAGAAAGACTTAAGACGCATTAAAAAAGAATACGGTGTGCCTAGAAAGACTGAGATTAGAGATACTCTTACAGAAATTAAAATTAATGCTGAAGAGCTCATTCAGGATGAAAAAGTTATAGTAGCGCTTTCAGGCGATGGTTACTTAAAAAGAGTAAGTACTAAGAGTTATAATAGTGAAGAAGAAACTGGATTAAAACCTGGAGATACGCTACTTAATCTATATAGTGCATCGACTCTCGATAGATTATTGATAGTAACAGACTTAGGTAACTATCTATACATTAGGGTACACGATATACCAGAAGCAAAATGGAAAGACATGGGTAAACATGTATCTAATATAGTTACAGTTAATCCAGATGAAAAAGTAATTAACTCATTTATAGTGAACGATAATACTAAAGATATCGCTATTATAACGTTTACTAAATACGGAATGTGTAAGAAAACCCCACTTGCGTCTTATCATGTTACGAGATCTAATAAAGCAATGAGTGCAATAAAGCTAAAAGATGGTGACTCAGTAGTAAGTGCAGTACTAGATAATTCTCGGGTATTATTAGTTACATCTATGGGTAACTACTTAGCATTTGCATCTAGTGAAATACCTACAAGTGGAGTTAAGACAAGTGGCGTAAAAGCCATCGGGTTAAAAGATGATGATTATGTAGTATCCGCTTGTACATATGACACAACTAATGAATACATTAGCATTTTTACAGATAAAAAGACCGCTAAAAGAGTAAAATTGTCTGACTTAAATTTATCGAGTCGTGCTAAAAAGGGTAGTACTGTAATTAAGAAAACAAAGACTGTTACATACAAGGTAATAGATGCAAGAGTAGTAGATGTTAAAGATATCATATTGATTAAAAATAACACTGATATAAAAGAAATAAAGATGAGCGAAATACCTATTATGGATAAAGACAGTACTGGTTCATCGATCAGTAAAGTTGATGTAGATGCACTAGTCCTTAAAGCCACATTGATAGATGCCAAAAATATCGAAAGTAAAATAGATTCAGCAAGTGAAAGTGAAACAAAAGACGACTTTCTGGAGCAATTTAAATTATAATGAGAGAGTATGATTGGAAAGATATAGATACAACCACCATCATAATGCCAGAACCATCTTTAGTGTATTATATATATCTATACTTTTTAGATAAAAAGAATAAAAAAATAGGAGCTTTAAAAAAGGACTTAGGAAACATATCCGTCTATTCGAGAATATTAGGAAGAAGTGAAGTATCAAATGTTTCAAAAACCGCTAGTAGATAATAAAATACCACTTAACTTTTTAGATAGCATTCTTTCTAATAATTCTCTATATGAAATGTTTAAGAAAGAGTTTCAAGAAAATATCGACTACTTTAAGGGTATTCCAAAGAGTGAATACCTCTTTTACATGTTAGAGTATATTACCAATAAACTTTTTTCCGGTAATCTACTACAAATACATGAGGACACTGGAAGTAGTTCTGATAAAACACTAGGGTACATAAGAGCATTTTTCGATGATTTTATAAGAGATGAAGTCAATAAGCTTGACCAAAATATTTTTTCATCACCTTTTTTTAAAGGATTGGAGTATGCCAAAAAACATGATGAGTATGCCTCTAAAAACGAAGAATTCTTAAAATTATACGAATATATCAGCGATACTTGTGATTACGATTCTAAATGTAAAAAAATAGAATCTGAATTACTTCTAGAATTAGAAAAAGAAAAATTATCTATTGGAGAGTTTGAACTCTTATGTAATTTTGTCAAAAATAATAAAAATGGGTTTGTCAAAATGAGTATCGTTGGATCAATGTTGAGACTACATGCTTACAAAAAAAATCACATATTCGATAGAGAAGTAGTGAAAGTCTTAGTATATTCTACTGTAAGGGATTACCTAATTGATTTAGAAGAAGATGTACATATCGAATATATAGATGAAGTTACTTTTGAAAATAAGACTTACGATTTATCAAAACATACAATATATATGGAATCACTACTTTTAGATACTTTCATATCAGGTAATTATGTTGAGTTATTTAGTAATCTATTCTTTAAGATGAAACTCTATAGAGATGAATTACTACTAAGTAAAAATGTAGTTTCATTAGAATCACTACATGCAATTATGAACATGATTAACTTTAAAGTAGATCTAAGTAGAATGTATGCTGATAAATCATACGAACCATATCCATATATTTCTGATACCAAAGCATCATCTTTTGTTATGGCTCTTAAGTTTTATGAGTCATTTGGCATAAACTTATTTATGAGTTATATTAATTCCCAACTAAATAATATCAATATAGAAAGTGATAATCCGCCTACATTTAATAAAGAAATATCTTTAGATATTTCATTTAACAAGAGTTTTAATAAATTGGGTTCATCCCTAAAAAGAGAACTAATTAAGAAATATGATGTACTTGGGATTTTTTACTTCGATACTGGTGAGAGAAAAGGCATAGTTGATTTATTAAAAACATATGAATCCACCTCGAATAAAATTATCACGGAATATATAGAATCGAGTATACTAGTGCCAGATGAGATAATCGATAATGCGCGTGATATATCAAATTATACTAGCGTTAATAGTGAAATTAATACACTAATTGAGAAATTGCTAAACTTTATTTATCAAGATTTATTCTATTATAGTTTACAAAATATAATAAAAAAAGAAAGTACGAAGCCTACATTCGATAAAGAAGCTTATTTAGATGAATTATTTATAAAAATAAATAGTTTAGAATCTAATAGTAAATTAGATAAATTTATTAAAGATGTACTAGAAATAATAGAAATAGAGAAACAAAATTAAAATTAACTCATATATTTTATTAGGTGATACGATGAGTAAAAAAGAAGAATTTAAATCATTTGTTTCGAGTCATCCTAATTTAGTAAATATAGTTAAATCTAAAAAACATACATGGCAAGATCTATTTGAAGTATTCGACTTATATGGAACGGATGAATCACTTTGGAATAAATATATAGATGCTCAAGATAACATTAAATCAACTAGTACAACTAGTATTGGAGAACTTACTAAGTTATTTAAAAATATCAATATAGAAAATGTACAAAAATATATAGATACTGCCCAAAAAGCCATTGGAATAGTTCAAGAGTTAACTAGTGGTAGTGCAGCGAAGGATGTATTAAGTTCTACTGGTCCTACTGAAGCAAGACCAATAAATAAGATATTCGAGGATTAATATGTTATTGCCAGTATTATTCGAACTTAAAAAAGACGACAAGATGCATAAATACTTAAGAGAAAACTCTGAGTGGTATAAAGAACTAAATAGAAACCCAAATAATTATCAAAAATTTATAAAAGCGATGAAGAAAAAGTATAGACTAGGTATAACAGATAAAATAAGTGATACTATAGACAATATAGATTTAATTAGTACAGTCATTCAAACGATTAAATGAATGACGTTTTTATTTGTATTATTCACTATATTTTGATAAAATACAGTTAGAAAATCTTAATAAAAAACGCTTTTATACTACAAAAATTTGACAAATGATAAAAAATGAGTATAATAAGTGCATCAAAAAAGGGGAGGATTTTATATGAGTTTATTGGATGTAGATCGACTTTCTATATCAGAAAAAGAAGATTATTATGAAGATATTAGAAACCGTCTTATGTTGAATGCTAGAGACAACAGCTCTTTATCGTGCGGACAAAAAGTTGTACCAAAAATATATTCTACTTTTAGAGGGTTTCCTGTAGAATATGAGGGTATAGAAAATATTCCAACTGATACCCCGGTCTTATTTGTTTGTAATCATAGTAATTCAAAAGACGGATTTACTGCAAGTGAAATGATGACTATGTTACAAAGACCAATTAGTGTCATGGTAGCAACAGATTGTCTAAATGCTATATCAACAAGAGTATTCAAGACAATTAAAGCTACAACATTTGATAGAACAAATCCAAATGAGCGAGTAGCTGCCCCATTGCAACTAGCTGGGAATATGTTAGGTGGTATGTGTGGATTAGTATTTATTGAGAGTACTTGGAATTTACATCCGGTATTGCCTATGCATAATGCTAGACTCGGCGGACCATATATATCTACTATTACACGTTATCCAATGATTCCAACTATTTTTGAGTATATTGAAAATGATGGCTTTATCAAGTCAGAAAACGATTTATATAAGCAATTAGTAGTAAGGTTTGGGAAGCCTATTATAGTTGGCCCTGCTGACAGCCTAGTTGATAAAGCAGCCTCTTTAACAATGGAAATGACAAAAATGAGACAAGAGCTTTGGTCTAATTATGGTATTGTAAAAGATATTTCACACATTGATCCGAGAGTATATATTAATCACACACTTTTAAAAAAGTATTCATTTGGATTCACATTTGATTCAAAAAAAGAACAAGAATTCTTATATTTCCGTCCTGGCCAAACACCAGAAAATGAGTGGACAATTAAGGATGGCGTTTTCCAACCAGGCGTAACTGAAAAGCGACTAACACTAAAACAAATTAGAAATCTCTCTATTAATGGTAAAGATACCGTAGCGTAAAGTAAAATAAGTAAATAATATTACTTAAAAAAAGGAGATATAGATAATATCTCTTTTTAAGTAAAAAAAAATATTCAATAATCAATAATATATGGTATAATTGTATAGTAAGAGGTGATAAAATATGGGGAGCAGTCACGCACTTTATATACCGGTATGCGGATTAATTACTTCAGCTATATGTACTATAATATTTTTTTCAAAGGGAAGAGTAAAAAATAAGGAAACAGCAATTTTTTCAAGAATACTAATATATAGTTTAATAGATAGCATTTTGATGGTAACAATTATAGGGTTAGGGCTATCTTTTGGTAATACAAACTTAAAGCTTTTAGAATTTTTAAACAAAGTTGATTATGCTATGTATATTTTATACTCAAGTAATCTTTTCCTGTATGTATATTATGTTGTAACAAAGGACAATGAAACACAGAAGGCAAAATTGTATAATTTTTTCTTCTATCTAACAACTGTGGTAGATATAATATTAGGAATTATGCTATTATTTATGAAAGTTGATTTACACTTTGATAAAATGTATAGTGATGGTGTAGCACTAAACAGTACCATTATAGGTTGCGGGTTTTATCTAATATGCATCTTGGGCTGTCTAATAATTAATTTTAAAAAAGCAATAACAAGAAAACTTTCTCCATTTTATACGCTGATATTTTTCTTTTTATTGGTAATTGCTTTAAATCAGCTGGACAAAACGATTGTTGTTATTTCTGCAGTTCTTGCGTATGTAAACTTAATCATGTTATTTACAATTGAGAACCCAGATTTAAGAATGGTTGAACAATTAAATATTGCTCGTGAACAAGCAGAACAAGCAAATAATGCAAAAACAGATTTTTTATCGAATATGTCACATGAAATCAGGACACCTCTTAATGCAATTGTAGGTTTTTCACATAGTCTAGAAAAAGAAGAATTGCCTAATTCCGCTAAAGAGGATGTTAAATATATTTTGAGTGCTTCAGATAATTTACTAGATATAGTAAACAGTATCTTAGATATTTCTAAGATTGAAGCAAATAAACTTGAAATAGTAAATACACAATACGATATTAACGAAGCGTTAGATGATTTAGTTGCGTTGACAAAAGCCAGACTCGGTGAAAAGCCAATCGAATTTAAGACAAATTTTGATCCAAGCTTACCAAAAGTACTATATGGTGACTATGTAAGACTAAAACAGATATGTTTAAATCTTTTGACTAACTCAGTTAAATATACTAAAGAAGGATTTATAGAATTTAAGGTTGACTATATTCGAAAAGGAGACGTAGTTAGATTAATTCTTTCTGTAGAAGACTCTGGTATTGGAATAAAGAAGGAAAATATAGATAAGTTATTCTCTAAGTTTGAACGTCTAGATCTAGAGAAGAATATTTCCATCGAAGGTACTGGACTTGGTCTTGCAATTACCAAGAAACTTGTAGAGCTGATGGGTGGAAGCATCGTAGTACAAAGTGAATATGGAATTGGATCTAAATTTACAGTTGCAATCGATCAAAGAGTAGTTAAAGCTGAAGAGATACAGATACACAAGGATGTTATAGAAGAAGTACATACTTATGAAGGTAAGAAGATACTAGTAGTAGACGATAACAAGCTTAATTTGAAAGTCGCAGAGAAACTGTTGGGCGAGTATAAAGTAACAGTACAGTTAGTAAATAGTGGAGATGAATCTATCGAAAAGATTAAAGATGGAGAGATTTACGACTTAATACTAATGGACGATATGATGCCACATAAGAGTGGTACACAGACATTAAAAGAATTAAAGGCATTACCTGACTTTAATATGAAGGTAGTTGCATTAACTGCCAATGCAATAACAGGTATGAAAGAAAAATATTTAAGTGAAGGTTTTGACGATTATTTAGCAAAACCAATTGAAAAGCAAGAATTAACGAGAGTCTTAAATAAATTTTTGAAATAGGAGGTTAATTTTATGAAAGATGTATCGATTTTAAAAGAAAATGGGGTTGACTTAGATAAGAGCTTAGAGCTTTTTGGAGATATGGAAACATATGATCAAATGCTCGAAGATTTCTTAAAAGAGGTAGATGGGAAGTTAAGTGATGCTAAGAAATATAAAGATGAAGGAGACATGGCTAACTATGCTATCATGGTTCACTCATTAAAGAGCGACTCTAGATATTTTGGTATGATGGCACTAGGAGATATGTTCTACGAACATGAACTTGCAGGAAAAGCTAACGATTATACATTTGTTACTAATAACTTCGATAAGCTAATGCAAGAAGCAAGAAGAATGATAGACATATTGAAAAAATACATGGGAGTAGAGGTTAGTTCCCCAGTAGCAGAGTCAAATCCGGAAAGTAGTGTAGAAACTATCCTAGTAGTAGATGACTCTAATATCATTAGAAACTTTATTCAAAAAATATTTGAAGGAAAATACAATGTTAAAATAGCTGGTGATGGAGAGGAAGCTATAAGCATAATTGGCAATACGCCATCTAGCAGTATTGCATGTATGTTCTTGGACTTAAATATGCCAGGAGTAGATGGATTCCAAGTATTAGAGTATCTTAAGTCTAGAAACCTATTTGGACAGATTCCTACTAGTGTTATAACAGGTGCAGAAGATTTAGGAACTATTCAAAGAGCATTTTCTTATCCGATAGTAGATATACTTAAAAAACCTTTTAACGAAGAATCAGTTAGAAACTTCGCAATGAAGACAATCGCTCAAAAAAAGTAATAAATTAACTTCCTAAAAACATATATTTATGTGAAAGGAAGTTTTTTTATGGAAATTTTAAAGGTTTCATCAAAGTCTAATCCAAACAAAGTAGCAGGAGCCATTGCTAATGTATTTAGGACAAATGGCGAAGTAGAAGTACAAACAGTTGGTGCAGGTAGTTTAAATCAAGCGATAAAAGCAATATGTATAGCACGTGGTTTTGTAGCACCGAGTGGTAAAAATTTAGTGTGTATACCTGCTTTTGTAGATATTACTATAGATGGTGAAGAAAAAACTGCCATTAAACTAATTGTTGAAGCAAAATAAACTTCTAAAGACTCTTAAAAAGTCTTTTTTTTTCTAGAAAAAATGTTATAGTATATATATACTACGAATTTATAAAAAGGAGAAGAAAAATATAATGGATAAGATATTTGTAATATTGAGAAATATAGTCTCTGGATTAAATATTGACTCTGGTATAAAGGATGCTATAAATAGTAGATTATTATTAGGTGGTTTTACTAAAGAATCGGTAATTAAATTAAAAAATTGTTCAGTTCAATTAACAACCAGAGATATGAATCGTGTACAACAGCTTATAAAATTAGCAATAAAAAATAGTGATTATGATGATGGCTTAAAAAATTTGCTTCAAAGAGCAGTGTCTTATCTTTCTCGAAAACATTTACAGAAATACAATGAAGAAAGCGCTTTATTAAAAAAATATTGTCAGTTTTTTGCACTTTTATTAAGTGAAGAATTAACTATTGAAGAAGTTAATAGTATTGCGTACTGTAATCCAATATTTTTTATAGAGGAATTATCAGAAGTTTTCAGTGAAATAGATATAAATAGTATAGTATTTGATAAATTAAGAGACATTGGACCAGACTATGATTCCATATATGAAAATGTTATGAGAAGAAAAGTTATAGCATTATCAAATTGTTTAACGGATAGTACTATTAATGCTATTCGAACATTCCCTATAACAGATGAAGTAATGCTTAATTTGAATAATGTTACACTTGACACTAAAGGCTTAGAGTTGATTATAGATAACATATTACCAGATAGTTTTAGAAACTTATATAGATTATATTTTGGTTTTACTAGTGACAAAAAACCTCGCGAATTAGATGAAATTAAAGATGCTTTAGAATATGAGAGTATGGAAGAAGTAAAAGACGTAATGTCAACTGCATATAACATCATTAACGCACTACTATTAACAAGTAATTTACCACCTAACGTACGAGCTTATATTCAAGCAAACTTTAAATATGTTGAATTTCCACCTTCTCAAGAAAAAGTATCAGATTATGTAAATAATATTAAGACTTATCTCATATTAGGAAATTATGAGTTCGATGACAATTTTAAATCTGTTATTTCCAATCACCTAAATGAGTTATTGTCGACTGGCGCTATCGAAAAGAGAGTATATGATTATATTAGTGGAATACTTAATATGAAAACTATGGTTGATGAAGACAGTGAAATTTTAATAGAACTTTTTATAAGAGCATATAGATATTATTTGCACAATCATAATAGAGTTTACTCTCCATATATGGGAAAAATAGTTACATCAAGTAAAGATGGATTTGGGGCGTTATAAAACTTTTATAAATTCACTTCTCATGCTTTCGAAACACTATCCATAAAAGGCCTAAATTTCAAGTAGAAACTGGAAATTTATAAAAAATCATAGAAAATCATGTATAATTAAGTGTAGGATGAGATAGCTTTGCTATCTCATCATTAAAGAGGTCTAAGGAAGATTTATAACCAAGAATCTTCCTTATTTTCATATTAATAAGGTCATTAGCATTCATAACATATTCTTCGCTGTAAGTATTGATATTACAACTCTTTGGTAAGAAAATTCTTAGTAACTTATTACAGTTTTCGTTACTACCGCGTTCCCAAGATGAGTAAGGGTGGGCGAAATATATAGTTATGCCTAAATATTTAGCAATGTTCGCCCATAGGGAGAATTCCACACCATTATCAAACGTAATAGATTTGAAAATACCTTTAATATTATAATCTGGGTAAAGTTCTTGTAATTTAGTAAAAGCTTTACGTACTGTCTTCGCCTTTCTATTTTTAAGCTTAACAACCATTTGAAATCTGGTTTTCCTTTCAACTAACGTAAGAACGGCACCGCTGTTTTTAATTTTAGTTGAACCGACAATGGTATCTCCTTCCCAATGACCAAATTCACTACGATCATCTTTGTCAAATGGCCTTTGGTCTATACTAATTCCGTTGGTTTTGGTTTTTCCTTCTCGTTCTTCGTTTTTAGATTTTCGCTTACCATACATAGGGAGTTCATTTTTACAAAAACCTTCAATTTTTCCATCGTTTACATAATTATAAAAAGTTGTAGTACAGATAGTTTCCATATCCTTTATCAGTTCTTTTTGGTTTAGTTTAAAATCATTGATAATTTCATCTACAGAGTTTATATTTT
>CACYEG010000043.1 GCA_902773365.1 uncultured Erysipelotrichaceae bacterium | reverse complement strand
TACTATAATGAACATATTAAACCAATTTTAACTGATCAAGAAATTGATGCTATAGCTAAAAAATTAAATGGAGAAAAACTATTACCTAAAGAAAGAGACTGCATTCTTAGAGTAAAAGATTATGTAAAAATTAAACAGCAAATAATTGGTCTAACAGATTCAATGGAAATAGTGAAAGTTATTGTCAACAACGAGAAAGAACTAACTAAAGCCATTATTTCAATGCTATTAGGGTTAACAGATAATAAAAAAAGTATTAAAGAAACTGCAGTTGCATTAAATATTAGTGTTCTTTGCGTTAGCCATCAAATTAATAAATTCCTAGAGGATGTAAATGAAGTTGCTGGTTTGGATACTGCAAAGTTTGCTGCAGGATTAATGCAAACTCCTCTCAAAGAATTTGATAAACCAATATGTGAGGTAGTTCCGCCTGCAAAGATTAAAAAGATTTTTAAAGATGAAATACTTTTAATAATGGATCCTAGAGAAAGATTACTAATACAGATGAGAACAACTGGAATAAATAATAGAAGATGGACTTTGGAAGAGATGTGCCAAGCTTTTAGACAAGATGAAAAATCAATTATAGAGGAATTTAAAGTGGCTTTAAGTCATTATATACAAATATACAATCAAATGTATTCTTCCTTAAGTACTGGTAAACGACATAATCTAGGAATGCTTTCAGACGATATTCAATTATAATCAAAAAGACTTTTTAAGTCTTTTTATTTTAGAAAAAAAGTGTTATTATATCCTTTATAAAAAAGAGGGAGATAGTAAATATAATGGATGAATTGTTTACAATGTTAAGAACTATAGTTTCTGGTTTAAATTTTGACTTTAATATGAAGAAAGTAATAAGTGATAGATTCTTATTAGGTGGTTTTACTAAAGAATCGGTAAGCAAATTAAAGTATAGTTCAACAATAATAGCAGACTACCAGTTAACAGTAATACAGAAAAAAATAAAAGCAGCAATAAGAAATGGCAATTATGACGATAATACAAAACCTTTGCTTCTAAGGATGATATCTTATCTTTGCCGAGAACATTTACAAAGATATACTAAAATGAGTGCGAGATTAAAAAAATATTGTCAGTTTTTTGCACTTTTATTAAGAGATAAATTTACTATCGAAGAGGTTAAAAGTATTGCGTATTGTAATCCAATATTTTTTATAGAGGAATTATCAGAAGTTTTTGGGGAAATAGATATAAATGACATAGTATATAGAAAAATATGCGACATTAAGCTAGACAAAGAGCCAGACTATGATTCCATTTATAAAGAATTTATAAAAAAGATGCTAACACTAGAGTGTTTCTTAACTGAAGATACTATTAGTGCTGTTCAAGGTTATCCTATAACAGCTGAAATACTTTCTGATATAGATAGTGTTACACCTGACATTAAAGGATTAGAATTAATTATAAATAGCGTATTGCCAGAGAAATTTAGAATTCTTTATAGATTATATTTTGGCTTTACTAGCGACAAAAAGCCTCTTGAATTAGAGGAGATTAAAGATTTTTTAGAATACAGTAGTATAAAAGAAGTAAAAGATGCAATGTCGGTTGCATATAACATTATTAACGCATTACTTTTATCAAGTAATTTACCATCCACAGTACAAACATATATACGAGTAAACTTTAAATATGTTGAATTTACAGCTGCTCAAGGAAAAGTAAATGATTATATCAGCTTTATAAAGAGTATGCTTTTGTCAGGAACCTGCGAGTGCGATGATATAA
This sequence comes from uncultured Erysipelotrichaceae bacterium, assembly GCA_902773365.1. Taxonomy (GTDB): domain Bacteria; phylum Bacillota_I; class Bacilli_A; order RF39; family UBA660; genus RUG11867. Next base: position 449 of record CACYEG010000043.1, on the reverse strand, counting down.
CTATTCTTATTACACACATAAATAAGTTATTCGAGTTAGGTGCTATAGAACGGAGAGTTTATGACTTTGTTAGCGGAATACTAAATAATAAGGAAACTATAGTTGATGATAACAGTGAAGTTTTAATAGAACAATTTATAAGGGCATATAGATATTTTTTGCATCAAAATAATATATATTACTCTCCCTATATGGAGAAAATAGTTAAGCAAAGTACGGGTGGATTTGGGGCGTTATAAAGCTTTTATAAATTCACTTCTCATGCTTTCGAAACACTATCCATAAAAGGTCAATATTTATTTGATTTTTTTTGATTTTTGTGTATAATAGTACACGATTTTTAAAAAAGGGGATGAAATTATGGCATGGGGTAGAGGTATAGATCGTACTTGTGGTACATGTGATTCTTTTAACCAAAGAGTATCTGATCCGAAAGTACCAGGCAGGTA
>CACYEG010000042.1 GCA_902773365.1 uncultured Erysipelotrichaceae bacterium | reverse complement strand
TAAAAGGATTAGGTGCTGGAAGAGAAAATGCAATACGTAGTTTACAAACTGCTGGTTTAGAGATAACTGCAATCAACGATGTAACACCTATACCACATAATGGATGTAGACCACCAAAACGTCCAAGAAATTAATAGAGGGGTGAAAATAATGACATTAAATTTTGAAAAACCTGATTACAAGATAAAAGAATATAATGAGAGCAAGTTTTATGGAAAATTTGCATTAGAACCACTTGAAAGAGGATTTGGTACTACTATCGGTAATGCATTAAGACGCGTAATGCTATCTAGCCTACCTGGCTCTGCAATAACAAGTGTTAAAATTGAAGGTGTAATGCATGAATTTCAAAAGATCGATGGAATAGTAGAAGACGTTACGGGAATAGTTTTAAATCTTAAAAGTGTCGTAATTAAAAATCACACTAATGAGGAAAAAACAGTTCGCCTAGTAAAAAAAGAAGCTGGACCTGTTAGAGCTGGTGACATCGATTGTGATGCTGATATTGAAATTGTCAATCCGGATTTAGTTATTGCCAACATTGCTCCAGGTGGAGAACTAGACATGACTTTAACTATCGGTTGTGGTAGAGGCTATGTAGATTCATCTAGAAATAAAGAATTATTAAAAGAAACTATTCAGCCAGGACAAATTGCAATCGACAGTATCTATTCTCCAATCGAAAGAGTTTACTTCGAAGTTGAAGGTGCTCGTGTTGGACATAATGAAAACTTTGATAGATTAAATATGTATGTATATACTAATGGTTCAATGACTCCTGAAGAAGCTATGGCACTTGCAGCAAAGATATTAGTTGAACATTTAAATATTATATGTGACTTAAATAATATCAGCGATTTATCAGGCGTTATGGCAGAAAAGAAGGAAGATATTATTACCAAAACATTAGAAACTCCAATTGAAGAAATAGAATTCTCTGTTCGTACATACAACTGTTTAAAAAGAGCGAATATCAATACAGTTCAAGACTTAATTGATAAAAGAGAAATGGAAGTTACAAAAATCCGTAATTTAGGTAAAAAGTCATTAAAAGAAGTTTTAGATAAAGTACAAGAAATGGGACTTAAGTTCCACGATTAAGAAAGTGAGGAAATATAATGAGAAAACTAAATAGAGAAACTCACATCAGAAGAAGTATTTTAGCAGGTCTTACAAAGACTGTAATCACTAATGGTTATGTTGTTACTACTGAAGCAAGAGCTAAAGAAGTACGCGTACTAGTTGATAAAATGATTACATATGGTAAAAGAGGAACATTAGTTTCTAGAAGAAAAGCCCTTGCTTTCTTACACAATGATGCAAGAGTAGTAGACATCATTTTCAACGACTTAGCTAAGAAGTATGAATCGAGAAATGGTGGATATACAAGAATACTAAAATTAGACGAAAGAAAAGGCGATGACGCTTTAACTGTTCGTTTGGAACTAGTTGATTAATTTGCCTAAAAGTGAAGATTGGTCAAAACTAGATAATATTGTTGCTTTTATTGAATCTTTCGTTGCAGAATTGATACTTTTGGATAGTGGAGCTCACTTAGAAATGAATGAATATTTGACGAAGAGAGTTCCTGAAGTAAAGAATGCAATCGCTTTACTATCTGATCCTAAAAAGAACGAACTACTAAATAAGATATATACTAAATTCGAAAGATCGAAAGATTCAGAAAGACTAAACGAATTATTAGAAAGTTTTGGCTTACCAACTACCCAAAAAAAACTCTAGGATAATTTATCCTGGAGTTTTTTATATTCTCTTATTATAAATTCATCAGTCATACCAGCCAAGTAGTCGATAACTTTTCTTTCTACTGAGGTATTTTCTAAATATTTTTTAGCCATGTTATTTAGGAATACCGAATTTATTGAGCAATTTTTATCATTGATATTATCTCTATAATATATGAATAGATCGTTAAACACTTTTTTATAAAACTTTAAGTCATCTTCAGTATGTGCTTTTTGATAAATATTATCGTTATTGAATTTTTTAAGTGCTTTAATTGCGTCATATATGGGTTTAGATAGCTCGATATACGGTTTATCAAAACTATTATTGACTATGTCATTAATAATTGTGTTAACTATACTTCTATTATCGTTACCTAGTACTTCCGTTATCTCTTTGGGCAAATCTGTCTTTTTTATTACACCTAATCGTACTGCATCTTCTATATCTCTTCCTAGATAGGCGATCATATCAGATATTCTTACGACACATCCTTCTAAAGTCATAGGTTTAAGAGTTTTAATATATTTATCATCCTTATAACATGTTTCATAATCTTTTAAAAATTCTTCAACAGTTTTATTTTTAGGTTCGTATTTGCCTAATAAAAATTCTCCGTTATGACAAAGAATGCCATCTAAAACTTGTATTGATAAATTAGTACCTAGGCCATTATTTTCTAAACACATTAGCTCTCTTACACTTTCGACATTGTGTGCAAAGTGTTCATGCAAATATTTCATACTTATATCATCTAATATATATTCACCTTCGTGTCCAAATGGGACGTGACCTATATCATGGCCTAATCCGATGGCTTCGATTAAATCCTCATTTAGTGAAAGCGCTCTACCGATTGTTCTTGCAATTTTTGCAACGAGTTGTACATGTATTATGCGTCTTGACACATTATCATTGTTCCAATGTGTAAAGACCTGAGTTTTATCAATATATCTCGTATAAGAAAGCGAATGAATAATTCTATCTATATCTCTAAAATAATTTGGCCTATAATCCTCATCTATCTTATTTAATCTTATGGATTCTTTCGATTTACTCGCATATTTTGAAAGATTTTTTTCACCTCTTAACATTACTTTTTTTATTATATCTTGATTCATACTACTCACCAAAAAAATTATATCATAATTATAATAAATATGCTAAAATTAAAAAGGGGAACAAGTTATGAAATTAATAAAAAAATATTGGAAAGAAGCATTGCTGGTCCTATTAGTAGGAGTCCTTGTTTATTTCTTTCCACTAACAAATAAAGACTGGGTATTATACAATAAATATGAAAGTATTAACTTAGGTTCAATTAAAACACTATTTAATTTTAATCTTTTACCAGTTTTAATTGCCACAATATTGAATAAAATAAAAATTATTAAAATTATCTTTTATACGATCTCTTTCATATCGCTTTTTTATCTTATTAAAAATATTATAAGTAAAAAAAATAGTGTATTAGTGCTTATAGGTATATTTTTATTCTTTCTTTTAAAGGAAGATATCATATTTACTAGTTTTATTTCTCCTTATGGATTTTGTTTGAATATCTTACCTATAATACCAATTCTTCTTATAATATATTTAGTTATAAATGACAGTTTATACAAAATACCAAAGATAATTTCATTACTATTAGGATTAATATCTTGTATATTTAATTTATCTTATTCAATATCGATATTTCTTTTATTAAGTATATATTTCATTTATCTTTTATTGAAGAAAGAGAAAGACAAAAACTATACATATTTGTATATTGGTGCTTTAATTGGATGTACATGTTTGTTAATCTTTAATATTGCCAATAAACACATAGTAACTTGCAATATAGCTAAGAATATATTACACGGCATTATCCCAATTATTTATAGTATGGACTTTATTATTAGTTTAATACTTATATCATTTCTTTTGTTTCTTTCTATTAAAGTTTATATGTCCAATAGAGGTAAGAAAAAAGTTTTTACTATTTTTTCACTTGTGTCTATTTTGCTATATTCACTGGCTAGGATGTTATCTACTAATGATATATTAAACTATATAGCATTTATACTATTTGAAGCCTCGTCAGTCTTTATACTTTTAAACTCAAATAACAAAATACAGTTTAAAAATATTATTAAAAGCTTTTACATATTAAAGTGGATATATTTAATAGTTCTTTCATTTAGTAATATTGATATATCCAGTATGTTGTTTTTAGAAATAATTAATATTGTTATCATTTTAACAGAAATCGACTATTTGTTTCCAAAGAATTATATGTTACGTGTTTGGTTTATAATAAGTACATTACTAATAATGCTTAATATATATACATTTAGAAAAGCATATGTAAAAACAATGGAGATGAATCGCTTTATCAAGAATCATTTAGAATGTGATGTATATAAAGTATATTTACCTTACAAATATTATAGTTCAAATAAGAACTTTTTACTCCCGCATAATAAAGAAGAGAGAATAGAATATTCAAAGTTTTTAAAAATAAATCTAGATAACGACTATTCAATTATAATTGAAAATGAAAAATAATTACCGTGCAGGTAATTTTTTTTCTATTATGACTATAATATCATACAATACATAAGAAAGAATAATCAATATCACAATTCCCATAATTACCAAATTTAAATTAAAGACTTGAGTTCCATAGAGTATTAAATAGCCAAGACCTTTTTTACTAACTAAGAACTCGCCCATAATTACACCTATGAAGGTAAGCGATAAATTAACTTTAAGAGAGCTTATAATCGCTGGTATATTTGCAGGTATTACCAGTTTAGTAAATATTTGCATTTTTGTTGCTTTAAAGCTTTGAAACATTTTTATTTGATTTTCATCAGTGTTGGTGAATGCAGTATATATATTAATAATAGATACTATAACATTAATCAGAAGTGCCATCGTTATTATGGATTTGTTATTAGCGCCGATCCATATTATAATAATTGGACCTAAGGCAACTTTGGGCATGGAATTCAATATTGTTAAAAACGGGTCTAAAACGTCGTGTAAGAACTTTTTCATATACATAAGCATACTTACTATTAATGCGATTATTATGCCTAAAACAAACGATATTAACACCTCTTTAAGCGTAACAAGTATATGCACAATTAATGTACCATCTTTTAAAAAGTTAATAGTGCTTTTTATTACCATAGAAGGACTAGAAAATATAAATGAATTGATAATGTTATATCTAGATCCTAATTCCCAAAGGATTAAGACTAAAGAAGTTAATAAAAATCGAGTAATTGCTACTTTTAATTTGTACTTATTCATTTAAATCCTCCCATATACTATTATAAATAGTTTCATAGTTAGGCAAACTTCTTCGATTAATATTATCATCAAAAGGTAAATCATATATTTTCTTTATTACACTTGGTCTATTTGTAAGTACAATAATTCTATCTGACATGTTGAGAGCTTCCTCTATGTCGTGTGTTATTATAATAGAGGTTGTATTGGAATCTTTAATTATCTTATGTACATCTTTTTCTATAGATAGCCTTGTACAATAATCTAAGGCACAAAATGGCTCATCCAGTAGAAGAATATCTGGTTCTATTGCAAGAGAGCGAATTAAAGCTACTCTTTGTTTCATTCCACCTGATAGTACACTTGCTTTTTTGTCTATAAAGTCTTTTAAGCCGTATTCTTTAAGTAGATTTTTTACTTTACTTATCTTTTCTTCATTAATTTCTTTTCGTATCTTTAATCCTATTAGAGAATTATCAAGAACCGACTTCCAAGGAAGTAGCGCATCAGTTTGTAGCATGTAGGCAATTTTTGGGTTTTCTGTATCGAAATAATAATTACCGCTATTTGGATTATCTAACCCTGCAATAATGTTTAAAAGAGTTGATTTACCACATCCACTAGGACCAACAATTGCAACAATTTCTCCAGCTTTCACATCAAATGAAATATCCGATATAGCAATAATTGAGCCACTTTTAGTATCAAACTCTTTATGTATATTATTAACTATTAATTTATAATTCATAAACCTCACCACTTACTATAAGTATTATATGTATTCGCATAATATTTTGATGGGCGATACTAGTATACTAGCGTTGAAAAAAAGTAATTGGCATGATATACTTGTAGCGAAAATAGGTGATTTTAATATGAAAAAAAACGGTTTTACAATTGTTGAAATATTAGCTGTAATAGTTGTACTTGCTGCTGTTATGGCTTTGGTGATACCAAACTTGACAGAATCATCTAGTAAAGCTAAAAACAAGTTGTACGATACAAAGATTAGTATGATTGAAAAAGCAGCAATACTATATGCACAAGATAATTATAATTTATTAGTTGGTAATGATACAAATATAACTATAATAAGAACCATTAATTCTGATGATCTTATAACTACTGGCTATTACGTTGCAGATAAAGAAACGGATACAGATAATAAGATTATTGATCCAAGAACAAACCAGGAATTAAATGTCGATATAGAAATAACTATTAATACTATTAATAAAAAAATAACTGCAAAAGTTAAGTAATAAAAAAACATCCAAATGGATGTATTTTTTTAATGGCGCCTGATGCGGGACTCGAACCTGCGACCTAACGGTTAACAGCCGTGCGCTCTACCGACTGAGCTAATCAGGCATTGCTCCTTAATTATATAAC
>CACYEG010000041.1 GCA_902773365.1 uncultured Erysipelotrichaceae bacterium | reverse complement strand
TAAATCGCTTATATTATTTACATTGTCAGAATCTTTTAATTGGGCTTCTGTAGCACCAGATTTTGTACCAGTAACTGTTCCTACATAGTAAGTCTTATTAAACATATAAATTTTATAAGTTCCATCTGTTGTATACTCTATGCATGCAGTATATTCATCATCATTTTTACCTAAACTAAAACCTGAACCCGTTGCGTTTATGAAAGCCATGTTGCTAACAGTTTCATCTAACTTTTTTGCCTCAACATATTCTTGGGCTAATGTAAGTACTCTTCTTGCATATGTTGCAAATGCTTTCTTTTGAGCTCTTGTAGATGTATCTAAAACAGCTGGTATAGCAAATACTAAAATAAGTGCTAGTACAATAATAACAGCTAACAATTCAACCAATGTAAAACCTTTTCTATTATTTTTTTTCATTTTATATTCTCCTCTACTTTCTAAGAAAATTATAAACGCATCTTCTTAAAATGTCAACTTATTGTTCGCTTTTATTAGAAAGATGTGTATAGTAATTAAATCTCTTGTTAGCTGCTTCTTTATTTAAAGCCAACAATTCCTCGGCAAGATGCTCATTCTTTATTTTTAAGGCGTTATATCTAACTTCTCCTTGAAGAAATTCATCATATTTATCATAATTTGGTTCTTTTGAGTCAATGGTCAAGTTTACACCATCATATCTCATGAGCATTATATATCCACATTCCACTGCTAATTTTTGCTCATTCATCGCACAACCCATACCTTTTTTAATTCCCTGTTCGATACAAGGAGAATATGCAATGATGATTGATGGACCTCTATGTTCTTCTGCTTCCTTAAATGCTTTAATTGTTTGCATCATATTAGCACCTAAACTAACACTTGCAACGTAACAATTTGGATAGCTCATTGCAATTTTAAATAAATCTTTCTTTTCAGTTCTCTTTCCTGCATTAGCGAATTCGGCAATTTGGCCAAATCTACTTGATTTAGATGCTTGTCCACCAGTATTGGAATACACTTCTGTATCTAGTACTAAAATGTTAATATCTTCATTGGAACTAAGAACATGGTCAATTCCACCAAAACCAATGTCATAAGCCCAACCATCTCCTCCAATACACCAAATTGAAGGCTTTTCTAAATAATCGAATAATTCTTCGATTTCACGTGGTATTTTTTCTCCCTTAAGTTCCTCTTTTACTTTTTTGGTCGATTCATAGTCGTCCATGTTATTAATCCATTCTTGAAATAATTCTTTAACTATTGGTGTTTCACTATCGATGGATTCTTGCATTAGCATCTTTATTCTATTTCTAATTACTTTATAACCTGAATATATTCCATAACCAAATTCTGCATTATCTTCAAACAGACTATTTGCCCAAGGTATACTATAAGGTGTAGAAGGTACACTTCCTCCATAAATACTCGAACATCCTGTTGCATTTGCAATAATTAATCTATCTTTATATAATTGGGTTAAGAGTTTAATATATGGTGTTTCTCCACAACCTGCGCATGCACCAGAAAATTCAAATCCTGGTTTTTCTAGTTGAGAACCTTTGATTGAGTATTTATCGAATAGTTTCGGATTATTATAGAAATTAAATAATGTATTAGCAAGTGTTTGTCTTCTTGTATCTTTTTCTCCAAGTATAAGTGCTTTTTCACCTTTTTTACCTGGACACACATTTATGCATGCACCACATCCAGTACAATCAGCTTCACTAACACTTATAATATATTTGTATTTACCGTCTTTATCGCCCAACATAGTTATAGAATCGTCTTTGTATGCACTATCACTTTCAACTATAAAAGGTCTAATTACAGCGTGCGGACAAACCATGGAACACATGCCACATTGAATACAATTATCTTTATTCCATATAGGAACTAAATTGGTAACATTTCGCTTTTCAGATTTGGTCGTAGCTGCAGGAAAATCGCCAGTACGAAAAGCATATAAGTTACTAACTGATATTTTATCTCCATTTCTTTGGTTAATAGAATCTATTATGTCATTATGCTCTAGTTTTAAACCAGATTCAGTTAAACTGTAATTGAAAGATGATAACCCTGAGATTGCTTCTTTAACACACCTTATGTTTGAATTGACGACATTTTCCCCTTTTGTGGCAAACTTCTTTTGAATATTTTCGATAAGTATATTTTCGTAATCATCTACTTTTAATAACCTTAGTAGTATTGTTTCAAAAATCATACTTATTTTTCCTTTAATTCCGTTTCTTAAAGCAATACCTTCTGCATCAATAGTAAATATTGTAATTTTATTTTCTTTTAAGTCTTTTTTGATTTCATCTAACATTTCTAATTCTCTAGGGGATTTAGAGGTATTTATTATCATGACACCATTTTGTCTAATGTTATCCGTTACTCTAAATTTCTTTAAATAAATATCCTTAGTAACGACAAGTATATTTGGTGATGTACAATAGTATGGTTCTTCAATTTTTTCCTTATCAAATCTCAAATTTGATACTGTAACTCCACCACTTTTTTTAGAATCATATTGGAAGTAACCTTGCACATATTCATCTTTAATTGTACCTATAATCTTTAACAAGTCTTTTGATGCGCTTACCATTCCATCTGAACCATAGCCGTATATAATAATTTCCTTAGCATTTGACGAATATTTATAATCAGACATTGGCAAAGATGTATTGGATAAATCATCTACTATGCCAATTGTAAAATTGTCTTTTGGATTTGTTTCTAACATTTCGAATACTGAATAAATATCACTTGGCGTCACATTTTTGCTAGATAATCCATATCTACCGCCTAATACTTCTATGTTGGTATCTTTTAATGCTGATACCACGTCTAAATATAGAGGTTCACCTACACTACCTTGAGATTTGCTCCTATCTAATACTGCTACTCTCCTAACACTTTTTGGCAATAGATTTGATAATGCTACTTTATTAAAGGGGCGATATAAATGAATGTTCACTAGTCCAAGAGAATGATTATCTTTATTCAAATCATCTACCACTTTTTTTATTGTAGATGTTACACTACCCATCGCAATTATTACATATTTTGGATTATCTACGCCATAATAATTAAACGGTGCATAGTCTGTGTTTTGTAGCTCATTTATTTTTTTCATATAGTTGTCGACGCAATCATATACAGAATCGTAATCTTTACTCCTAGCTTCTACACATTGAAAATAAATATCTTCATTTTCTGCAGTTCCCTTTGTAAAAGGGTTGTTTATATTAAGCGCCCTATCTCTAAAGTCTTTTACTCTATCTTTATCGAGTAGTTTGTATAGTGCATTTTCATTCAACATATTAACCGTATTTATTTCATGACTAGTCCTAAATCCATCAAAAAAATGTAAAAAAGGAAGTGATGATTTAATCGCAGATAAGTGCGCAACAGCAGCAAGATCGTGTGCTTCTTGTACTGTCGAAGAAGATAACATACACCATCCTGTATCTCTTACGCTATAGACATCTGAATGATCACCAAAGATAGATAATGCATGTGTTGCAACTGTTCTACTTGCTACGTGCATGACACCAGGCAATTCCTCTCCTGCTATTTTATACATGTTTGGAATCATTAAAAGAAGCCCTTGACTAGCTGTAAAAGTTGTTGCCAAATTACCAGAGCAAAGAGATCCGTGCATGCAACCGGCTGCACCAGCTTCTGACTGCATTTCGATGACTTTAACTGAATCTCCAAAAAGATTTTTAACTTTCTCGCCTGCTTTTTTATCAACTGAGCTTGCCATTGGACTAGAAGGCGTAATTGGATAGATGCTAGCCATATCGCTAAATAGATAAGCTACACTGGCGCAAGCTTCATTCCCATCAATTATTTTTTTCATAACGACTCACCTATTTTCTATAAAGATTATATAATTTTAAGAGTTCTTTTTCAATAAGTTTTAAGATAAGCATAATATTAATTATGAAAGAATCAAAAATAAATGCCCTAAATCTAGATGATTTAGTATGGTATATTTATATATTTATTTCAGTTGCAGCACTTTATTCGAATGCATTAGAAAAAGAATATATTAAAACTAACAATAGAAAGAAACTAACAGAATTTCACAGCATAAATCTGGTGGTTTTGACAATTGCATTTTTTGTCTATATATATTTTATATTTAATGCATTTAAGAAATACAATCAAGAAAAAAGCAATAACACTTTAGTAAATGTTATTGCATCTATTCTTTTCTTAGTTGGAGGTGGTATGTTACTTTATCTTGAACTTAAAACTACTGATAGTGATATTAACAATGTTGGAATATAGCTACTATTCTTCATAAACCTCTTTTTTTATTGCATCTATAAAGTCTTGCATCATAGTTTTATAATTTACTCCGTTTTCTTTATCACTTTCTTTTTTTACGCTCATACTGCGTATTTTAACCACTTGAGCTCCTGATTTAACTAAGTCGCTTACTAATTCGCTTTCTTCCATATTATCTAATATAAATATGTACTTAACAGTTTTTTCTTGAACTAGCCTTTTAGCTTTTTGCGAAACTGTACTAGGAATGTCTACCTTTGTATTATCTATATTGGTAAGGGTAAATCCATACTTTTCTAAAAAAGATAGTGCATCAGATGCGATAATGATGTTTTTATCTTTAGCATTTTCTGGAATTGTTTCCAGTTCTGCATCAATACTGCTTATTAAAAATTTTAAACCTTCATAATTTTTATCTATCTCTTCGATTATGTATTTATTGTTAATATATTCTTCTATGCCGTTTTTTACATTGTGAGCCATCATCAAATAATCTCTTGGATTTAACCAAAGTTCTTCAGTAGAATAAGAATATTCTAATCCCTGAGACACATCGATAATTTTTAAATTGGTATTAGAATTCAACAAGTCTCTTGCAACGCCTTTTTCATTAGACAATCCGTTATAAACAAAAATTTCACCTTTAGAATATTTTTCTATTTGTTTTTTGGTAAGCTTATAGCTATTTAAGTCGATTTCTGCAGGATATATGCTCGATACTTTAGAATTATAACCATACAATGTGTCGACTAGATATTCTATAGGATAAACAGTTGTATAGATATCGACATTTTCTAGATTATCTCTTTTAATTATACAGCCCGTTAAACAAAACAATACCGTAAATAGAGAAATAAATAAATAAATTTTTCTTTTCATAATAAACCACCTTCACTCTAATATACTAATTTTACTATAAAAAAACTATTTTGAAAACAAAAAAAATAAATCTAGTAATTATGTATCACTTCGTAGTATAATTAATACGGTGAAAAATATGAATTTTTTAGAAAAATTTGGACTAGACGTAAATAAAGTGTCTAATATAGAAACTGCTTTAACTCATTCATCGTATTCAAATGAACATGGCGTTCCAAGTTATGAAAGACTAGAATTCTTAGGTGATGCTGTACTAGAATTAGTAACTAGCGAATATTTTTATGAAGCATATAAATACAGCGAAGGAGATATGACTAAGATACGCTCTCGTTATGTATGTGAACATGCACTATATGAATATGCAAAAACTGTCGGTTTTATTCCATACATTAAAGTTGGAAATGGCCAGATACATGACGTAAATGAAACAATAATTGCCGATGTTTTTGAAGCAGTGTTGGGTTCGATTTTCCTTGAATATGGATATGAAGTAAGTAAAAAATATGTTTTAAGTATTATTACACCATTTATTGACAGTGGCGTTAAATTTTATTCAGATTATAAGTCACTACTACAAGAATTAGTGCAAACTGATAAGAAATCTTTAGAATATAGACTAGTAAAAGAATCAGGCCCTGCACATAACAAAACCTATGAGGTCGAAGTAATAATTAATGATATGGTATTTGGCATTGGTAAAGGTAAAAGTAAAAAAGAAGCAGAACAAGCTGCGGCATTAGATGCATATAAAAAAAGTGTTAAATAAGGATGTGTTATTATGCAACTGAAAAGTATTAAAGCATTTGGATTTAAGTCATTTGCAGACAAAATTGATATAGAAATAAAGGATGGTATAACTGGTATTGTTGGTCCCAACGGTAGTGGTAAATCTAATATAGTCGATGCAGTAAGATGGGTCTTAGGGGAACAATCTGTTAAAGCGTTGCGTGGTGACAATTCGATGAGTGACGTAATATTTCAAGGATCAAGTTCTCGTAAACCACTTACTAGAGCCAGTGTTGCTTTAGTTTTCGATAATAAAGACCATTATTTAAAAAGTGACTTTGACGAAATAGAAATAAAAAGAACAGTGTATTCATCAGGAGATAATGAATATACCATTAATGGTGCAAGAGTTCGCCTTAAAGATGTTACAGATTTATTTTTAGATACTGGCGCAGGAAGAGAAGCATTCAGTATTATTGGGCAAGGAAAAATTGGTGAAATACTAAACAATAAACCAGAAGAAAGACGTGCCATTATTGAAGAAGCTGCTGGTGTTTTAAAGTACAAAAAAAGAAAAATCGATAGTTTAAAAAAACTTGATAAGACCAACGATAATTTAAGTAAGATAGATTTAATTATAGAAGAATTATCTCACAGCTTAGAACCACTTAGAGAACAAAAAGAAAAAGCAAGTAAATATTTAGCTTTTAAAAAAGAGTTAGAAGAAATCGAAATTTCCTTACTAGTTAGTGATATATCGAATATTAATATGGAATATGAATCGTTAAAACTAAAGAAAGAAAGCTTAGAAAAAGATTTGAACGATATTAATTTATCTACAAGTAAAGATGACGCAAACATCGAGAAATTGAAGCTAGCGATAATTAAACTCGATCAAGATATCAACACGAAGAGTGCTAAGCTTTTAGAAGTCACTGAAGAAATAAGTTCACTAGAGGCTCGAAAACAAGTAATAACTGAAAGAAAAAAATACAAAGTCGATGACGTTAAATTAAGCGCAAACATAATCACACTAAAAGAAAATATCCTTGAGCTACAGAACAACGCTAAAACAATTAAGCAAGAATTAGAAAGCGAAAAAGAAAATCTAATTAATACCAGAAAAAAAATGGATGAATTAGAAATAGAGCACAAGAAAATAGTATTGAGTAAAAACAGCTTATCTGGTGAAATTGCATTAAAAACGAGGCTATTGAACGAAACAAAAAATAAAATAGATATAATCGAATCGAATATCGATAATGACGCACTTGTTCCCTACCCTGTTAAACAATGTTTATCAAATCCAAGATTAAAAGGTTTACATGGAACACTTGGAAGTTTAATCGAAGTTGAAGATAAATATTCACAGGCCATAGAAACTGCTCTTTCGTTTAATCAAAATTTCATAATATGTGACAATGAAACATCTGCAACAAATGCTATAAACTTTTTAAAAGATAATCACTTAGGTAGAGCAACTTTTTTCCCAATGAACATAATTAAACCAAAATATATCGATATCGATACTATGAATAAATTAAAGACATATTCTGGATTTATCGATATTGCATCTAACTTGGTTACATACGATACAAAATATCAAAATATAATTGCCAATCAGTTAGGTAATATTATAGTAGTTAACACTATATATGATATGAATAAAATTGGTAAAGAAATCAACTATTCTTATCGAATTATAACATTAGAAGGAGATATTCTTCATACTGGTGGATCGATGAGTGGTGGAGATAAAAAAAATAGCAAAAATATCATTAATGAAAAAGCCACACTTTCTAATTACAAACATACATTTGATATGATAAATGAAGAACTCAAATATAATAGTGAAAAACTGGATAAAGTAATAAAAGATTTGGCATTTAATGAAGAGTTAGTAAACAATACTAACAATGCGATTACTACTTCAAATATAATAATTAAAGCTAAGGAAAGTTCTTTAGAAGCTTTATTAGAAAATATAAGCAATAAAGAAAGAGAATTGGATGGAACTAATAATTTAAAAAATGGCGCATTAGATAAAGAATTAGATAAAATACTCAATAAATACTATGACAAAATAAACGAAAAAAGTTCTTTACAAGAGTTAATTGATAGACTTAAAGATAAAAAATCTACTACCAATAGTGAATTAGCAGAGTTAGAGCTCGCTAACAAGAAAGTAAATTCATCCTACAATAAACTTTTAAGTGAAGCAAATGAGATTGATGTAACATTAGGTAAATTAGATATCAAGATGGATAATTTATTATTAAGATTAAATGACGAATACTCTATAACTTACGAGCGTGCAAAAATGGAATATGAAGTTGGCCCTGACATAGAAAAATCTAGAGGTAGAGTTCAAGAACTAAAAAGATTTATACGAGATCTTGGCGAAGTAAATACTGGCTCAATAAGTGAATTTGAGCGTATAAATGAAAGATATTCATTCTTAACTTCTCAAAGAGAAGATTTAAAGTCATCTATCGACGACTTATTGGGTATTATCGCCGAAATGGATAAAACCATGATAGAAGAATTTACAAACACATATAATGCTGTCAATAATGAATTTAAGAAAGTTTTCAAACAATTATTCAAGGGAGGAAATGGTGAGCTCATGTTGACAGATCCTTTAAATATGTTAGAAACAGGCATAGATATTATTGCAGAACCTCCTGGTAAAAAATTAAAGAGCATATCTTTATTAAGTGGTGGAGAGAAAACCCTTACTGCTATAGCTCTACTCTTCGCTATTTTGAATGTTAAAACTGTACCTTTCTGTATATTAGATGAAGTTGAAGCTGCATTAGACGAAGCAAATGTCGATACTTTTGGTACATATTTAAAAGATTATGAAAATAAAACTCAATTCATAGTTATAACTCACAAAAAGAAAACTATGGAATATGCAAATACTCTTTATGGAATAACAATGCAAGAGTCAGGTGTTTCTAAACTTGTAAGTGTTAAGTTAGATAATGTAAAATAAAAATAGGCGTTATACCTATTTTTATTTTTTTAATAACTTCTCCAAGGCAGATTTTTTATGTAATATACCTCCACCTATTTGTTGGCCTGTTATACTGGATAGAAAAGCTCCCGACAAGTCGTATGTATCTTTATCCGCTATAGAATAGTTTTTTTTGTCAAAATCTTTACTAATTACTATGCAAGGAACTTTTCCTGAAAAGTTAACTGTCTTTTGAACTGGCCCATCCATTACTGATGCATACATTCCAAATAGACTACTAATTATAAATGTTACTCCTAATTCTATACTAACCTCTTCCAAAGGTTTAATTATTTCATCTATTTCCTTTAATTTAGCTTTTATTTCGTCTATTTTATTATATGAACTGATGTTAAAATCGATGATTACTCCATCATATTGGTTATCGCCCAACAAGTTTTTAAAAGACTCCTTATTTTTTAGTAGATTAATATTCCTTACTGCATATACCATTTTAGACGATGTACCTACTTGCATTCCGTTGAGATAGAAATTGATATCATTTATTTTTTCTTTATCCGTTAATAGTAATGCTTTACTATTTGTCTTTTCTAATTTACTTATAAAACACTCTATATTTTGCTCATCTTTTTTAAAAAGATGAACACAATTAGCCATTTCATATAAACTATATAGGTCTATACCATTTGATGTAAACACACTCGTTAATGTAGAAAAATCTACATTCTTATAATTCAAAAATAAAGCTTTGTCACCTTTTGTAAGTTGAAAACCACCATTTACATAAAATACATTTGCGTCTTGTGGATTAACTGCATCTCTTTTTAAAGTTTCAATTTTTTTTGCATATTCTACCCAGTGCTCGCCATATTCTCTAAGTATTGTCTTTGTAATATTTTCTTCGCTTATCTTATTTTTTCCGACAACAATACCTATTTTACAGTATTCACCTAGCTCAAAAGCAAGTTTACTCATAGTTTTATCTATTTCATTATAATCGTCAATTGAGGAGCTCATTAAAACTATATGTAAATATATTCTTTTATTTTTATCCGAATTTATAATATGTAACAGTTCTCTAATTTGAAATAATTTTTTAACATCTTCCATCGTATAAAATATATGAATTTTATTAGAAGAAGGCATATCGTTTTCGAGGCTTAATATTCCTTGATTTGAATTTATAGATTTGTCTTCAATTGCCCTATCAACAGCATCCATAACTGAAGATTTTTCTTGTGGAATACTAAATATTCTATACCCATTATTATAATCATTTACAATTGAGGTAAGACTACCAAAAATATATTTCTTACTAAGAGAGTCTAAATTCGGCATTAAGGACGCACTAAATATTTCTACAGAATCTTTTCTCTCTATTCCAAAACCATTTATTAATAACAAAATACATTTTTTCATCTAACCCCTCCATTCTATTTTTTATTATAACACAATTTTTTTGATTGTGGTAAAATACTTGCAGGTGAATTTATGGATAAGCACTATACAACATTAAACGAGTTTTATCGGAAAAAATTTGGTGAAAAAGTAATAAAAATCAGTTTAGATGCTGGACTAACGTGTCCTAATAAAGACGGAAAAAAAGGATACGGTGGTTGCATATTTTGTAGCGATACTCCGTTCATAGGTGATAAAAATGATGATCTACTTACACAAGTGGAAAATATTAAGGCTCTTGTCGCATCAAAATTGAAAACCAAATTCATAATCTACCTTGAGGCAGGAACAAATACATATGCAAGTATCGATAGATTGAAAACTATATATGAGCCTCTACTTGCGATAAATGGTGTTGTCGGTTTAAATATCGGAACGAGGTGTGATTGCCTTGAAGACGATGTAATTGAATACTTAAAATATCTATCTAAAAAAACTTATTTAACAGTAGAACTAGGACTTCAAACATGTCACGATAAGACATTAAAACTATTAAATAGAAATCACACACAGGCTGAGTTCACTTCAGCAGTTAAAAGGCTTAAAGAAGCCAATATAGATACCGTTGTACATATTATTAACGGTTTACCCGGTGAAACATACCAAATGATGATTGAGACAGCTAAATATGTGAATTCTTTAGGTGTTTCGGGAATTAAAATACATATGTTATATATAGAAAAAGATTCTAAGCTATATGATTACTATCAGAAATCTCCATTTACAATTCTTACTAAGAAAGAATACATTTCGATAACTGCAAGACAGCTGCAAGAATTAAATAAAAGTATAGTTATACACAGAATAATTAGTAACCCTAATATAAAAAAATTATACAAGCCAGAATGGCTTGTAGGTAAATTTTCTTTACTAAATGAAATAGATAACTATTTAATTGATCATTCGATATATCAAGGAGAATACTATGAAACGATGAATAAATCTAACGAATAATCTTTTCCGTTTTTATCTTTTATTAGATAGTATATATGATTTATTGTTCCTACTGATGCGTCCACTTTACTAGTACAACTTACTGGTCCTACTAAGCTTCCTTTGGGAAGCTTTCTTACGATTGACACAGTATTTACTTCGTTAGTATATTTTATATAATCGTAATCTTCTTTTGTCGTATCAAAGACAAGTCTTTTGATTATTAAACTGCTTCCCTCATACGCTATAGAAACGGAATTTTGATTACAACTTACTCTATTCACTGTAAAATTATTTACATCACTCATGACTGCATCAATTATAATACTTTTTGATATTTCCATTACTATATTTGCTTTCTCTTGAGAATATGCAGATCTAACTTTTATAAATAAGTTCATAGCGAATGTCAAAACAATAGATAGTATGACTATGCTAACTAAAAGTTCTAATATAGTAAAACCTCTATCTTTCATGATACTACCTCCCATCCTATCTATATATCATCAATCTGAAATTTTTAGTTATTTCCTGTAAAGTATTATTATCGTCTAAGTAATTTCCGACAACCCTTATCGTTAAGCTTTGTGAACTACTATATGGAAATTCATTTTGTGCATAAAATTGAACATTGAGCATCTTATTGTCGCTCGATATCGAACAAGTAGCCCAATTAGCTCTAGTTATATTATCAGGACTTACTTCACACTCTAAAGATTGGAAAGCTCCAGTAGTTGTTATCGACGAAGTAATCATAATTGTATCTAGAAAATATACAGATGTAATCTGTGGATCTAGGTGTAGTCTATGTGACTCTAAATCGTTACAATTAATATTTTCTCGATTTTTATAATAGGTAGAAATTGTAGTGTTATCAGGATTAAAGCAAGCTATGATAGCATAATCACTAGATAAATCTTTGATATCATCTTCATCAATATAGTTACCATCTATTAAATCTCTAATATTTATAATACAAGGTCTAACATCAGTTATAGAGGTACTATAAGTACACATTGCATATTGATTGATATTGTCTTCTGCATAATTTTTTGCAGCTGCTAAAAGTACATTAATTTTCGAATTATTTATTATACTATTAGAACTATCTAAAGGCGCTGATGCATTTGTTATAACTAATACTATTAAAATAGTTAATAATAAAATAACGGCCATTAATTCTACTAATGTAAATCCTTTTTTGTTCATTAATTATCACTCATTTCAACTTTGAAAATAAATTCACCCTGACTACCCAGTTTCACCGTAACATAAGCATTATCTTTTACCGCTTTTCCATTTACTGCATAATCCTTGCTGATTAGTTCTGCACTTTTCAAATCTTTTACTTTTATTTTTATTGAAGATGCTCCGTTATATAAAGGTGTAAGTTCTTCTTTGTTCATTGCTAAATAAACATCTGCTGCTGCAATTAACTCAGTATATGCTTCTGCCTCGTTTGAAGAATTAGTTCTATTTAATATTCGAGTCATATTTACAGAAAAAAATCCACCCATTAGTGCTAGCAAACCTATAATAATTAATAATTCGATTAGGGTAAAACCTCTTTTATTCATTTTCAACCCTCCTATTATTTGGGTACATATCTAATGGAAGCATATTGGTACTTTGAAGAATCTAATCTATCTTTAAACATGACAATTATTCTATATCCTGAGCCTTTTTTGTCGTTAATATGTCTAATATATTTTTGTGTAGTTGGTTCAACTTGTAGAAGTGACATAGTATCGATATCTCTAGTATTCCATTTTGTTATATAAACTCCTGCAACCCTCATTTCTTTTAATAAACCATTATAATCTAAACCCGAATTATCACACGTTACAAGAGTGGGATTAGGATTTTCCTCTGTTTGATAAACTGCAGTATTGCAATATATAAAAAGATCATCAGACGCTATTTGCTTTTCAATAACTACATTTGCTATAAAATCTCCTACAGTTTTTGCTTTATAAATATATTCGGTATTATCATAATAGTTTTGTAATTTAACATTTTTAATTATGCGAACGTACCCACCATATAATGTTATTAAAGTAACACAAATGATAGATAATACTGCTATAGTTTCTAATAAAACGAATCCTTTTTTCATTAGGCCCCCCTATCTAGTTTTCCAATGAATGGGTTTGAAATAGTTCCGTCGCCTTCAAATGTTGAAACATACTCTTCTTTAAGATTGATTACAGGATAAAGTCCATATGTTGCATTGTCCAACGCATTTTCTACAAGATTTCCATCTTCGGAGTATCCAAAAGCATATAATGTACTATCGTCTTGGTTGTTTGGTTTCGCTGCATTAGCATTATTTAAAAATTTTATAGACATTAATGAAGTTCCAGCACCATTATTTGTTTTTTTACTATATATTGACATTGTCCAATAATTATAATTCTTGAATAAATAGAAATCAATATTTGAAAAGTTTTCTGAAGCTGTATTTTCCTGTGTTGTATATTTACCACCTGCCATAACTATTTCATTTGAACTTATTAATCCTATTGGATATTGTAATAATCCATTTCCTTCTGTACTCGATACACTATATAGGTTGTCTTTGGTACAACTTAATGATGGACTTATACCAACAGGTGATGGAGAGAAAGTTACAATTTTATCATAATCCGAAAAATCATCGATACTCTTTTCTTCATTATTACATATTATTTTATCTTCTTTTTTAGTGCAATTACTTGCATTTGTAACTGTGGATGACTTCGTAGAACAAAATCCAGAATCGCTGATAGCTGCTTCATATTTGGTACCTAATATTTTATTGGCGTAAAATTCATTAAGTTTGCCGCTAAAAGCATTATAATATCCAGTTGATGTATTACTTGTACTCCATGCGACAGTACTTATTGGATCTTTATTTAGTTCATCTCTTAGTTTATATCCTTCATAAATCAGTCTTAATGATCCATCGCCGTTAACTCGTATAATTCGCCAGTACATTGGTAATGGTCTAGTATTACCTGTTCCCCAATTGCCAAAAACGACATAATTATCGGTAACATCCCCACGATAGTAGTAGCTAGGGCCAAAGTTATCATCTGCAATAAATACTCCTTCGTCACTTATCGCAAGGTTATTAAAATTGGGCTTAGTGGCATTTGGTGTAATATGAAGTATGTCTAAAACATCTTGTACGTATGAAGGACTATCAGAAGTGCTATCGATTTCTCTATTAATTCGATTTAAAATAGATTTATTAAAAGTACTCAATAGTTTATCATTAAATACATAGCTACTTAAAATAACTGCTAAAAGAGCTAAAAAAACTAAAAAAAACGAATATATTAACGATGTTGCAATAAACCCTTTATTCTTCACTAAAATCACTCTATTCTATATATGAAGTATATCATATTTATTTCATTATATAAAGAAAAAAAGTAAGTTTGCTTACTTCTTCATATATACGATTTTATCGCTTCCATTGTTAATTGTTAGTTTAACTACAAGCCCAATTACATAATTACTCTTATTGAACATTTTTACTATTTCTGTACCAGTTAATCTATATCCAGGATAAGTTGTTTTCACATAGTCTTCAATTGTGTCGATTGCAATATTGGCAGTAATATCCTCTAATTCACTAGAACTATCCGATATAGCTTTATCGAACTTTAAATAGTATTCATCTATAAATCCAGGCAACTCTGATGAACTTGTTGAAAAGAGTAAATCTTTTTCTTCTTCTCTAATAAGAGTTCCTTTCTCATATACTTTGACAGAAACAACTGCACTAGCTTTATTATTATATAAATCTCCCACAACGATATCAAACTTATATTCTCCTGGTATATTTAATTTATTTTCATCTTCTTCATTTTTGAATGAAACAAAACATGGCATAGATATATCAGTACAACTAGTGAGCATATCACTTAAATAAAAATTTTCATCCCCTGCTTCTAATTCGACTTTATCTTTAATTTCAAATACTGGTGGTGTTGTATCAACTACCTTTATTTTACCTTTTTTATAGATTCTATTATATTTTATTTTATACTCGTATTCTCCTATTTCATTTATGTTAACATGCGAAGTATCTAGTTTATAGCCAGAAGTATCAACTACTTTTTTTCTCAAGTAATCATTTACATCTATACTAAGTGGTGTACCAATTTCATGTTTTATTGTTTTCAATGTAAATTTATATTTTGAATAGATAAAAAAATAGCCAAAAGCTAAAAGTGCTAATACAATAAATATCATTACTAAAGTCACAACCTTGTTGTTAGACTTATTTACATCTAAAAAATCCTCGTCCATTATATCCACCTAGTTACCTGTACTTTACGACATTTAGTTTTTTCATAATTGTCAAAATAATTAATAATAGTCCCAACTATAGTTTCAAGAACGTTTTCACCTCTTTTGACGCGCACATTATTGATATCAAGCTTAACTTGTTCTCTAAAACTATAATCTGTTATATATTTATATAAAACTGTATCTAATTTTTCAACTTTAGAAATACTCTCAAGTTCGTTCATATCACACGAAAAAATAAACTTTTCATACACTTCTATTAGTTTTTCAGATACGATATCGTTACTGTAATATTCGAAGTTTATAATAGTATAAAAATGAGGACAATGTCTTATTACTTCTCTATTGTTTTTCATATCTTCACCTATTCTATGTATGATTATACAATAGATTATACTGTTTTTCAAGAAAAAAGAGCTAAACTCCTTGCTTGTCAGCTCTTTTTTCTTCTTTTTTAGTTATTTTTTTTGATAGTATTTTTTTCATTTTAGAGAGCTTACTACTAACTATAATTGTAATGAAAAATAATATAATTACAATTACGGCTAGTGCTAAAATCGCAAGTTTTAGTTCTCTTTCCTTTTTATGTGTCTCTTTTAAAGATTCATCATCAAATCTTATAAATGAAGAGTCATCTTTATCATAAATGTAAAAACCTTGATATCCGTTTTCAACATTAAGGCCATATACTAAAACGTTTTTACCAATCGATTTGTTTGTGTAAACAGTTATTTCGATATCGTTTATTACAGCTTTACTTTTTTGAAAACCACTAGGTATTTCTTTAGCATCTTCTGGATATAAAATTAAACCTTTAGATTTTAATTCATTGTAAATATAATAATTACCTTCGTCATATCTAAATAATTTAACTTCGCCGCTTTCTTCCTTTAATCCAACTAACACAAAATTTGTTATTTCACTGACAAAAGCTGGTACATCGATATCATTTATTTTAATTGTTTTAGGCGTATATCCAGTTGGACAACTTAATAGTTCAGCTTTTTTGACAACACTGAGGGTTTTACCAGCCAAGTGAACTTCAATTGGGTGTAGATCCTTAACTATTACGGTAATCGTATAAGTTTTGGTTGCACCGTTTTGCGCAGTAACTACAACATCAACTTTGTTGCTTCCTTCACTTACATCAATTGAACCTGTTCCTTTTATGCTGCTTCTTCCGTCATTTGGTTTAGCTGAAACATTAATAGTTTCTATATTATCTGGTATTTCAACACTATATTCAGTTGTATCTTTTGAAAAAGCAGGTACAATTTCAAATCCATCGATACTTAATGATTTCAGATTGTTATCTTTACTATAGGATGCTTCAATTTCTTTCTGGGTTTTTATTGTAACTGATGTGTTTGATATGCTTGGCGTAAATAGTGTGTCGACATCATTCCAAGATACCATCGATGCACTTGTTACCCTAATTGAGGCATTACCTGATTTTATAGCTTTAAACTTATAGGTATATGTCTTAACTTTAGTGGAACCATCACCATATGCAGCGACTGTCGTATCACCTGATTGCAAAGAAATATATGCACTATCATAAGAAAGACCGAATTTCCAAGAGCCAAGGGCTTCCGAGCAGCTTACTTTCACTGTAACAGTGAATGTTGAACCGACAACTGCGGTTTTAGTTGAACTAGATACGTTTATTGACCCTGATGCTGCATTGACATTCATAGTAAAAATCATTGCTATTAATGAAAAGAAGACTACTTTTAGTAATTTCATATTGTCACTCCCTATCCTTGAGAAATTTTATATTGACTTAACAAGTGCTTTTGTTCCAATAATAGATCTCTTATATCGACTGTACCGTCATGATTGACATCAGCACTTTTTAAATATTCATTTGTTAAAACTTTGGCACTTACTAAATGCTTTTGAATAATTAGTAAATCTCTTATATCTATTTCTCCATCACCCGAAGTGTCTCCATAAAGCACTAAACTATATGTTTCAGCAATACCAGCGTTATCAATTTTAATTTTATTTCCTGTTTTTACTTTACCAGAAGAACCACTTAAAACTTCTAAAGTCGCAAAGTGATATTTATTTTGAATACTATTTACAATGTTTGATATATCAGTACCCAATTCTATATTTGTTACGTACTTATCGTTAACTTTATAACCTATCCCATTAATAATTTCACTTGGAGAATAACCATCAGTGTCAATTTTATGTATATTTACAATATAGGTCGATTTATTACCATTTGCTGCGGTTACCCCTATTTGGACTTTTGTTTCGTCCTTATCTAATGTTATTTTAGATATGTTGTCAACTTTTGCAAGACTGTTTGTTGCCACTGCTTCAATTTCTAGTTCGTTTATATCTTTTTTTACATAGCAATCATATTCATATGCGCTAGATTGGAAAGTTGGATTCAATTTACAGTTTGTTATATTTAACACTTTTAATGTAGCATCTGCATTTTCAGATACGTCTAAAGTCGTGCTAGCTGGCATATTAGAGTATACTGGAATTAAGAACTCATACACTGCTTCATTCCATTCGTCTTGACTAGCATACGATTTATAATAATTGACATAAGTGTTATATCCTTCAGAAAAAGGGGCTTTAACATTTTGCTGATATTGATGCGAATAATTGAGTAAAATAGTATTAAATTTCTGATAATAAAGTGTACTTTGCCCAATTTTTATATAATTAGATGCAATAGTGCTAGATCCATCATAAATTGATGCGTGTTGGTTGTTCCAATTTCTATTGTAAGCATACGTTAAACCATTAGTAATAACTTCTTCATCGGTTTTTCCACTTGCACCAATGTTAAAAAAGTTATAGTATCCAACGTATTGACCTTTATATCCGTTTCCTAAAGACAAGACTGAACCTTTAGTTCCTTGCTCTTGTATTGCTCTAGTAGCTAAATGTACTGGGCTTACGCTCTTGTCTATACCAGCTTGTAAAAAGGTGTCTGCATAATAATGAGTACCTATAGAACATACATATGATGAAGTAATGCATTCAAATGGATCCTTCATAAAACTTGAACTTATAATTTTATTTACTACTTCTTTTGTTTGAGTTGTTGGATTGTATCCAAGATTTTCAAACATAAAGATGTGAGCCTCATCCAAAAAATTTCTAGGATCCATAAAGAAGCTGATTGTTTGTCTACTTGCTGCAAACCATCTAGAACCACTTAGACTTATCCAACTTCCGTTACTGTAGGCTCCGTCTTCAGTGGACCTAAGAGTTGTATTAGCACTATCTATTAAGTTTCTCGATACAACTTCTGCCTCTTTTTGAACTGCTGTATTAAAGTCCATACCTCCAGGTATTTTACCAGTATTCGAAGGAACAAATGTCCAGTTAGGATGAATTGCATGTAGTATGGCTAATTTCTTGGCATAATCGAGTGGAAATCCTTTAGAAACAAGCTCATTAATATATTCGTCGTCAACTTCGTATTCCTTCTTTAAAACGTTAGATTTTGATACATATCCAGTATATGTAAAGCCAGAATACATAAAATAAACTTTATAATAGTTGTTTCCTTCTTCGAGAATTTCTAATGGATTTGCAGTGTATAGTGTAATAGCATTACCTGTATCACTATAGATTCTTTTAGAAAGATCGCTATTTGAATACATGTTTGCGGTCGATTTTATAACGCCATTTATATACTTACTAGAGGCATACACATCTAGCTTCAAAGAGATTATTAACGTTGTCAACATTATTAAAATGATTCGCTTCATTTGGATACCTCCCTATTCTTATATTAGTATATCATTTTTATTGCAAATTAAAAAGCCCTAGGGCTTTAATTATTGTCAACATAGTCAACCATTTTTTTAATTACAGTAGGATTTTTAAGCACTTTATCAATTAAATCCTCTTTATCGAACTTACCCAAAACGTTTTGAAAGGATTCCGTATCTCTCATGAAAATTTCCGGATACTTTACAAATACTTGACTATAATTTGTTACTCCAAAGTCTCTTAGGTACTCGATATTTGAACTAACGATGTTTTTTAAAAATGCCATTTCACTGTACATATCCTTGCTCAACGTTTCCTTAAGAGCATCTATTTCTTCGTCAGTAAAGCCATATTTATATAAAAAACTCATACTACATTGCCTCCTCTTTCATTTTTTTAATCTTCTTAAGAAGAGTTGTATTAGGCCCAACAATTTTCATTGACTTTAAGTCAATTGCATCTACTTGGTTAACCGCATTAATTACGTCTTCAATTTTTATTTCAACTGGAATAATTGTTCCGTCTTTGAATTCTATTCTATCATCTGCAAGACTTAAAAGTGTTTCATATGTTGTGCCATATGGTTTTAACAATTGATTAACTGTTTCCTCCTCACTTGGTGGCACTGGTTCATCAAATGTTATAGTTTTTTCATTTAGCATTTGTTCCCACTCTGATAGATTATTTTCATCAAACCCACTATCCATTTGCTGAGTGGTAGGAGTTTCTTCCTTTATATCTTCTACGCCAGAATTCAAAAATAAGTTCTCAAGGTTACCACTATAAACAGGTTCTTGTTCAACTTCGTTAACAATTTCACTTTGAGGCTCTTTTTCTTCAGGTTTATAACCAGTTAAATCATAAATCCTTTTTAATTCCTCTTCTTTAGTATTTGTTTCAGGAACTTCCTCAATTTCAATTGGTTCACTTTGAGACTTTTCTTCTTCTTTTTGTTCTATTTGTACTGGCGCAGTGGTTGTTCTTGTCGAGCTTTTAACTCTTAAATTTTTGCCAGATTCGATATCACTTAAATCATCTATTATTCCATCGTATACTTTTTGCATGTATTGTAATGCTCTATTATATTTTGCCAATTCAGTTTGATACTCACTTAAATCCCTATTTAGTCTGTCGATTGTTGAATTAAATTCTTTAATGTTATTTTTAATTCCATATATGTTGTCGTTTAAATTTTCTATCTCGATATTATTCTTTTCGACATCTTTCTCACAATTTTCTCTTGCGTTTTCAATAATATCACTGTAAATATCTTTTGTATTTCCTTCACTTGTAGAAGAATATGCATCTACTATTTTTTTATAGGTTTTTTCGACATTTTCTATAGATTTTTTAAGTCCTTTTATCTTTTCTTGCAATCTCGATATCTCTTGTTCACACGTCCGTGATGAAGCCTCAGCATCGCTGATTTCGTCTTCTGTATCTTTGATACGAGCTTCATAAGCTGCAATATTGCTTTTTATATCATCGATAAGTACACTAATAGACTCTTTTGTTTTACCTAAAAAACTTTTAAACTCTACTAATCCGTTATCTATCATCATTTCAAATCTTTCCATACTAGCATCTCCCTACTATTCTCAGTAATATTTTAACAAAACATTAGAAAATTGTAAATAGGAATATTGGTAACGTTTAATGGTCAATAACATAGAATAAATTGTAGGTGATTTTATGAAAAAAATATTATGTTCATTTTTGTTTATGATTATAGGTATTAGTTTATTTTTAATGTCAGGATGTGAAAAAAATCAGGAATCTAATAATCTTAAAAAAATTACTCTCGGAGAAGTAACACACAGTGCATTTTATGCCCCACTATATGTTGCCAAAGAATTGAATTTTTTTGAAGATGAGGGATTAGACGTTGAAATTATACTTGTAAGTGGCGCTAATAATGTTGTATCCGCAGTGTTAAGTGGAGACGTAAATATCGGTTTTTGCGGCCCTGAAGCAACTATATATGTTTATAATGGCAATGAAAAAGATTACATTCAATCTTTTGCAGGATTAACAAAAAGAGATGGACAATTTATAGTCAGTAGAGAAAAAATAGATAATTTTAATTGGAATATGTTAAAAGGGAAAGAGGTTTTAGCAGGTAGAATTGGTGGTATGCCTGAACTAAACTTTGAAAATGCATTAAAAAACACCAATATTGATAAAGAAGAAGTCATTATAAATACTTCGGTAGATTTCGCTTCTCTTACTAGTGCATTCTTATCTGGAACAGGTAACTTCGTAAACTTATTTGAACCAAATGCCACTAAGCTAGAAAAAATGGGTTTGGGTCACATAGTTGCATCTATCGGAGAAAAATCTGGAGAAATGCCATATACAGCATTTAATGCAAAAAAGAGTTATATAAAAGACAATAAAGATACACTAGTTAGTTTTACAAAGGCAATATCTAAAGGTTTAGAATATGTTGAATCTAATGATGCAACAACCATAGCAAATGCTATTATTAATCAATTCCCCGATACTTCACTTACTGACTTAGCATCGATAATCAAAAGATACAAAGATGCGGACAGTTGGTTAGATAATCCGTATATAACTGAAGAAAGTTTCAAAAATCTCGAAGATATAATTATGGACTCTGGTGAAATAACAGATTATGTTCCTTATGAAGATTTAGTAAATAATATTATAAAAGAATAGAGGTAATCCTCTATTTT
>CACYEG010000040.1 GCA_902773365.1 uncultured Erysipelotrichaceae bacterium | reverse complement strand
TATCATCAAATCGTGCATATTATCATATATATTCATTAAATGTTCTTTTAAGTCAGGATATAGTCTAGCAAGATTTTTAATTACCATCTTTTCAAACATCATATTGTAAGCGATAACGCACGTGCCTTTTGGTATATCGTGAACTAACCTTTCTGCAAGCGCTCTTCTTGGGTCACCTGTTGATTCTGCTAGAAACTCCGTATGCTCTAAAGGAGTCGCCTTATCTATGATAAAGTGAAGTGAATACTGAAAAGGTATCTGCATGTATGGTTTTACATCGTCAAATTCTGGTATAGCTTGTTGATATGTTTCAAAATCTAAAAAATAAAGAGGATATGAAAGGGTCTCTAAAAAAGTCTTAATAGCGTCTTTATCTATATAATCTTGTAATTCATTCATTTCATATTCTATCTGCTGTTTGTACTTTGAATCTATATTAGAATTAAGTAAATCATTATAAGAATAACATCCACTTTTATATAAGTTAAACTTTGTACTATCTCTCAATCCCCTTAAATTAAAAACGTTGTTATCTGGTAAATGACGAGTGCAATATTTGAAAAATGGACATTTGTAATGTTTAACACAGTGAGGTCCGATATCCATAATCGGTTCTTCTTTTGTGTCTACTTCTTTTTTAATGGTATTTATTTCTTGAGTAATTTCTGGCTGCATATCAAGTACCTCGCTAGTTATGTCGTCAATAGAAAACAATCCTTTTAAATCTAAAGGTCCTTTTCTTATATATTCTGAGTTTATATGCATGATAGATGCTTTTTTAATTTTATAACCCAAATTAAGTAATATGTACACTTGATAAGCTAAGTCATATTTATATATTTCTTTTACTTCAGTAGAACTTTTCACTTCATATATTTCTATTCCATTATTATCATTCTTTAATATATCGACACTGCAAAAATTATCAGCATATACAAATGATGCCTCAGCTATTACACTATTTTTGCTCATAGCTTTTTTTGTTTCTTCCACCATTTCATTAAGATTTTCACTAAATGGAATCTCCAAATATTTACCAAAATATTCTCTTGCTTTAGCGCCTACTTCGGTTCCATTTTCAAGAATACTATCGTTACCTAGATCTTCTTTTTCTTCAGGTCTATTTATTTCTAACCATAACTTTTTCTTACATTGTATTCCACTACAAAATCTCGATTTAGATAAATTCATACTATCTCACCTTAAAGGTATTATACCATAAAAAAAAGACTACTAATCTTTTTTTATTAAGGATGCAGTCTTTAATACTAGAAACAAACCTAAGTTTACTAATACCACGGTTGAACCTGTTGGTGTATTTAAAAAGTACGATAAAACTAGACCAAATATGAATGCCAGAGTAGAAATAATTACACTATAAATAACTACAGATTTAAACTTATTTGATACTTGCATCGCCGATAATGTTGGAAATACAATTAAACTAGATATCAATAAAGATCCAACTAATCTCATTCCTAAGACTACAACTATAGAACATATTATGGCTATTATCGTATTATAAAATCCGGTCTTGATTCCTATCGATTTGGCATATCTTTCATCAAAAGTTAGTGCGAATATTTTATTATAAGAACATATGAAGAGAATTATTACAAATACTGTAAGTATAATTGTCGCTATTAATTCTTTATTGCCAATAGACAAAATGCTACCAAATAGATAACTATTTATGTCTGTGTTTACTCCGGATTTAATCGATATTACGAATGTTCCCAGTGCAAGTGCACTTGTTGCAATTAACGCAATTGCAGAATCGCCATGTATTTTGCTGGATTCATTTAATTTTAATAGAAATATTGAAACAATTATTACTATTGGTAATGAAAATTCTAAAGGCGATAGATTTAAGACAGTAGCAACTGCAAAAGCACCAAAAGCCACATGAGATAACCCATCGCCGATTGTAGAGTTTCTTTTTAAGACCAGTGTAGAACCAATTAAAGAAGAACTTAGTGAAATTAAAGTACCAATAATTAGTGCTCTTAACATGAATGAGTGTGTAAATATGGCAAGTATCTCATTTATCATTGTGTATCCTCCTTATAAACTCGGTAGTTGGTCCAAAGAATATATCATCTTCTCTTAGAGATAATATTTTATTACCAAGTAAGTTTCCATGGTCTAAGTCGTGAGTGACCATAAGAACTGTTATACCGTGATTTTCATTTAAATCTTTTAATATTTCGTATAGTTCTTTTTTTGATTTACTATCTAAATTATTTGAAGGCTCATCTAGAATTAGCATTTTATTGGTGGATACAAGACTTCTTGCCAGTAAAACTTTTTGCCTTTGGCCACCAGATAGTTGATTGAAGCACTTATCCTTTAAAGAAGTAATACCTAAAAGCGACAAACTCTTTTCCATCGAAAGAACATCGCTTTTATCATAAAAAGACAAAAAGCCTTTTTTATTTAGTGCCCCAGATAAAACTATTTCACTTACAGATGCAGGAAAATTTGCGTCAACTTTAGTTTCTTGAGGCATATAACCGATAAAATTAGGTGCTATATTTTCAAAAATAATTTTCCCTTTTAATGGTTTAATTAAACCCAATATACTTTTAATTAGTGTCGACTTTCCAGAACCATTTGGTCCAACAATACATATAAAATCTCCTGGTTCTATTTCCATATTGACACCCTTTAATATTGGCTTATTGTACCCTAAACTTACATTGGCAAGTTTTATTAGGCTCATTTTAACGCCTCCTTTAGTGATTTTATATTCCTCTTCATCAAATCTACATATGTTATACCATTATCGAAATCTTTTTTAGTAACATTATGAGCTGTTTCAAATGTACTCACTTTAACTCCGGTTTCTTTTTTTATCGTTTCGGCAATATTTCCACTAGATAGTTCTATCGTAAATATTACAGGAATATTCTCCCTTTTAACTTTTTCTATTAAGAATGCAATTGTTTTTGCACTCGCCTCAGTTTCGTGGGCACATCCAGGGAAAGCTGCATAATAATCGAGATTATATTCACGAGTAAAATATAGTAATGGAAATCTGTCTGCAAATATTAAAGTTTTTTTTGATGAGTTATTTACTATGTCTCTAATTTCACTATCTATAAGTTTTATTTCTTCAATGTACGATTTGGAATTCTTATCAAATATACTCTCGTATTTAGGAAATAATTCTGAGATTTTTTTGGTGAGACCCTCGATTATTTTGATGGCATTAATTGGGCTTGTCCAGACATGTTCATCTAATTCTGGTTTTTCTTCCTTTTCATCACTTTCCATACCTGGTTTTATCTCTTCGGCCAATAATTTAACTGCATCCATAAGTTTATAAGTATTTAGTTTTTCATCAGTAGTACTTAAGACTTTTTTTACCCACTCATCTGATTCGCCACCAACATAAATAAACAACTCTGCATTTTCAATATCCACCATATCCCTTGGCGTAAGTTCATAATCATGCATGTCTACCCCCGGACTCAATAATAGTTTAACCTCAATATCAGTATCTTTAACAATCGCACGAGCAAAATCATAACCTGGAAAAGATGTCGCAATTATACATTTATTTGATTTTTCATTTACATTAAGTGTGCACCCAGCTGTTAACACGATAACAAATAATAAAAGTAATTTTTTCATATTTTATCTACCTCATTTTTTATACAATTTAAGCATGTGCCGCCAACTATCAAATTATTGTTCGCTATACTGAAGTTGTGTTCTTTTTTTACATGTGTCTTTAATCCATTTAAAAGCGAACAGTCAACGTGAAACATCTTACCACATTTGTTACATTTTAAATACATGTGATTATCACAGTTGCATTTATCGACATATTGATATCTTAAAGTATTGTTGTCACTTACTAATTTTACAAGTATACCATCATTTAGAAGTTTATTTATCTCCCTATAGATGGTCGTTTCACCAATATCAGATAGGTTTTCACATAATTCTTTAATAGTGAAATCATTTACTTTTTTAATATATTCAATAATAGCTACTTTCTGTTTTGTTTTGTATTCACCTTTGACCATACACATCACCAATTTGAAAATAATTTTCATTTTCATTATACTCAAATAATATAATAATGCAAGAAAAAAGGACTTACTGTCCTTACATATATTCTAAAACTATACTTTTTTCACTAAACGGATATTTTTGACCTTTAATTTCTTGGTATTCTTCGTCGCCTTTTCCTATTAATAAAACAATATCGTTAGGTTGCATGTTTTCTATTGCATATCTGATGGCTGCACCTCTATCCTTTATTATTATATACTTACCACCCTTTGATTCAATACCTCTAACAATATCGCGATTAATTTCATCTATATCATCATCCCTTGGATTATCAGTAGTTACTATCGATAAGTCAGATAATTCGCCGGAAGTTTCTCCAAGACTAAACCTTCTATCCATTCTGCCGCCACCGCAGCCAAACACAGTGATAATTTTATCGGGATTATATTGTTTTAGAGTATCCACAATACTAGTTAAACTTATCTTGTTATGAGCGAAATCTATTACAACTTTACCTCTTTTTGTATTGTATATATTACATCTACCAGGAACCATGAAATCATCCAGTGCATCGTTTATATTTTTTTCACTTAAATCAATAAAGTTTAAAGAGGCCGCTATAGCGCAAGTTGCATTAAATGCTGAAAAATGTCCAGGCATATTAACACTATATTGACCATTTATTTTACCAGTTAGATTAAAATTGGTTTTTAGAGATTTATTTGATACTGCCTCGATATTATCAATTTTAATATCTGCATCCATACTTCTTTCTCCATATGTAATTATCTTGCATGTGGCATTATTGACAATTTTTGCAAACTCCGCATCATCTTTATTAATAAGTCCAACTTTTGATTGCCTGAATAATTTAGATTTAGACTCTATGTAATCTTCATATGTCGGATGTTCATTTGGACCAATGTGATCTTCTGATAGATTAGTAAAAATTGCATAATCATATACTATGCCTGTAACTCTACCGTACTTAAGTGCTTGACTGGAAACTTCCATGACAAGGTATTCAATACCGGCATCGACCATCTCTTTCATATATTTTTGTATATAAAGTGACTCAGGAGTCGTTCTTCCATCTTCATAGTGTTTATCACCAATATATACTCCAAGTGTCCCAATCATGCCAACTTTTTTCCCAGCTGATTCTAGTAACTTTTTAATCATAAATGCAGTCGACGTTTTTCCTTTAGTACCAGTAATACCTATCTTTTTTAGTTTATCTTGTGGATACTCATAAAAAGAAGCAGATATGACAGGTAATATATCTCTAGAATTATCTACCATTATTATTGTTACTTCTTGGTTAATAGATACTTCCCTATCGACGATAATGCACGTTGCCCCATTTTCTATTGCTTTATCTATATAATTGTGCCCGTCAACTACAAAACCTTTAATAGCGACAAAGATATTCCCTGGTTTAATCTTTCTAGAATCAATTTCGATACCGGAAATGTCTAAATCGAGTGTTCCTTTAATTAACTTATAATTAATATTATCAAATATTTTACTTAATTTCATTTACAACACCTCACTGATGTAATTATATCATAAAGTGGCAAAATAAATACTTAAACAACAAAAAAAGACAATTACTTGTCTTATTATTAAAAATGGTCGGGAAGACAGGATTCGAACCTGCGACCCCCTGGTCCCAAACCAGGTGCACTACCAAGCTGTGCTACTTCCCGACAAAATGGTGTCCCGCTGGGGATTCGAACCCCAGACCCTTTGATTAAAAGTCAAATGCTCTACCGACTGAGCTAGCGGAACATAAATATGGTTGCCTTGGATGGACTCGAACCATCGGAATGTCAGAGTCAAAGTCTGATGCCTTACCACTTGGCTACAAGGCAATAAAAAGTGGTGGAGGGTCATGGATTTGAACCATGGAACCCGAAGGAACAGATTTACAGTCTGCCGCGTTTGACCACTTCGCTAACCC
>CACYEG010000039.1 GCA_902773365.1 uncultured Erysipelotrichaceae bacterium | reverse complement strand
GTTCTTACATTTGAAACAGATTTAGGAACTATTACAGCAAAAACGACTTATTTTTCTAATCCAGAGTCTGCAACTTCATTGTGGTTAGACACTAAGGGTGAACCTGTTTCTACTTGTAACTCCTATCCTATGGTAACTGTAAAGAAAAGGCGTTTACCGGATGGTAGAACGATAATAGTTGTTATAATTGGTGGGGAAATTGTTGAGACTAGAATTATACCTGCTTCGCAGATTAAGCAAAAAAATAAAAGTCTACGACCGGTTGACAAAAAACCAATAATATAGTATATTTATTTTGCGTTGAAGAGGAAAAGTAACCAAAAAGGTTATTAAAGTGAGTTAGATATAGTGTGAACTAACAATAAACTTTTGGTGAAAGAACACCTCCGAGCAGACTACCGAAAAGATCGTCTTAGTAGGCTAGTCCGGGTATGCAATCCGTTATCATATTGCTAGGTTTGTTAGAACTGAAAAAAGTGATTACTAGATAACAAGCCATTTTTATAATGGCTTTTTTAGTGATAAATAAGGTGGCACCGCGAAACCCGTATTTCGTCCTTATATTTAGGATGAAGTACGGGCTTTTTATATGGAGGTGTCAGATGGACAATATAATCAAAACAAAACAAATATTTATCATGTATTAGAAAGAAGGAATAAAATTATGGATATAAAAGAAATATTTGATGATTATGAAAAATTTTTAAAAAAAGAAATAACAGTAGAGGGTTGGATTAGAAAACATAGAAAACAAAAAAGTATGGGATTTATCGATTTGAGCGATGGAACTTGCTTAGAAAGATTATCTCTTACTTATAGTAGCGATACTAAAGACTTTTGCGAAGTACAAAAACTGCATATTGGCTCTTCAGTTAGAGTAACAGGTACAATAGTAGCTACGCCAGATAGAACTCAAAAGTTCGAATTAGTATGTAAAGAAATTATATTGTTAGGTGACTGTCCTGAGGATTACCCATTACAACCAAAAGCTCATTCTAGAGAATTTTTTAGAAAAGAAGCATATCTAAGACCTAGAGCAGAACTTTTTCAGGCTGTATTTAGAGTTAGAAGTGTATTGTCTATTGCAATACATGACTACTTTCAATCTCACGGGTTTCTCTATTTGCATGCACCAATACTAACTGCAAGTGATGGTGAAGGAGCAGGAGAAATGTTTCAGGTTACTACATTAGACTTGGATAGAATTAAAGAATCTGGGGAAGTAAATTATGAAGATGATTTCTTTGGTAAAAAAGTGGGACTTTGCGTGACTGCTCAACTAGAGGGAGAAGCATTTGCTCAAGCATTTAAAAAAATATACACCTTTGGTCCGACATTTAGGGCAGATAAGTCACATACTCCATACCACGTTGCAGAGTTTTGGCATATAGAGCCTGAAGTTGCATTTTGTGATTTAGATGGCATTATGGAGATAGCAGAAGAACTAGTTAAATACGTAATAAAATATTGTTTAGAGCACGCTAAAAGCGAAATGAAATACTTGGATAAATATGTAGAACCAGGATTAATAGAGAAACTTAAAAAAGTTAGTGATTGTGAATTTAAAAGAGTAACTTATAAAGAGTGTATAGATATACTGATAAAAAGTAAGAAAAAGTTCGAATTTACTCCGAAATATGGTATAGATATTGCGAAAGAACATGAAAAGTACTTGTGTGAATACTTTGATTGTCCGTTTTTCCTAACTATGTGGCCAAAAGAACTAAAGAGCTTTTACATGAAACAAATGGATGATGGAACCGTCGCTGGAGCAGACTTAGAGTTACCTGGCATTGGAGAAGTATTCGGTATGAGTGAAAGAGAAGTAGACTACGATAAGTTAGTATCGAGAATGAAAGAGTTAGATATGAAATTAGAAGACTATGAGTGGTATATAAAACTTCGTAAATATGGTACATGTAAAAGAAGTGGATTTGGTATTGGTTTTGAGCGCCTCTTAATGTATATAACAGGTATAGATAACATAAGAGATGTATGTGCATTCCCAAGAACACATAAGTCTTGCGAATTTTAAAGATTCTATGCTAAAATTATGAAGGGAGTTGATTATATGCCAGATTCAGTTGAAGTAATAAAGAGAAGATATGCCGAAGAAGCAAAAACGTATAGGCGTGATGCATTAAAAATAAATTTTGAGGCAGAAAAGAGTTTTAAGACTTTATTAGTATATCTCGGTGAATTGTTTCCTGATAAAAACGCATTTTTAAGAGTTCTGGATATTGGTGCAGGTACAGGCATGTTATCTGAAGTCATATTAAAGGCATACCCCAATGCCCATGTTACTCTTCTTGATAATTCGAAAGATATGCTGCTTCAGGCCAAGTCTTATTTTGAAAGTATCGGTGGAGGGTATTCTAATCGTATAACCCTTTGTGAAAGAGACTTCATTACAGAGGAGTTCCCTGATGGGAAGTATGATTTAGTGTTATCATCTTTTGCTCTTCACCACATTAGAACTGAATGTGACTTAGTAACAGTGTTTGGTAAAATTTATCGGGCATTAAAGCCAGAGATAGGAACTTTTTTTTGTATAGATTATGTTTTAAAAAAAACTAAGAGTTTACAATTAGAACAAGTTAGGAGTGCAATCAATCAATGGGAGAGAAATGGTTATACTCACGATGAAGCGATTGCTTGGGCGGAAATAATACAAAGTGAAGATACACCTGCCAATTTGCTTGAAATACTACGTAGTTTGTATAATGCAAAGAATCAGTCTAAATGTCCAGGTATGCCACTTATTAGCCCATTTAGTTTTGGTAATTATATGACTGCTATTTACGGGTTCACATTTGTTAAAATAGAAACGTTAATGAACAACAATTGCTTAAAACACTTATTGAAAAGTTGGAGATTCCCTGAACAGTATGGTAATTGGGAAGAGCATTTTTCTATATATGCATCTGAAGGCGGGCTACCAATTATTTCACCATACCCAGTTAGCGATATAATTGATGGCGACGTATCAAGGCTTTAATAGACTCATTTAATAATATACAAAAACTAGACACATCGATTCGATGTGTCTTTTTATAAGTATTTAAAGGGGATAACTTATGTATTCACTATATTATATGTACATGTAAATTTTTTGTCACACTTTGTCAATAAAAAGCATATACAATTTTACAAAAAGTGTTACTTTTTGTTATAATTTAAGTGGAGGTCTTTATTTATGAAGATAAAAATTGGCATTAGTAATAGACATGTACACTTGACAAAAGAAACTTATGAAGTACTTTTCCCAGGTAAAGAAATAGAAAAGAGAAATGATTTAAATCAAGTAGGAGAATTTGCATCTACTGATACAGTTGACTTAATATATAATGGAAAGACTATAGAACACGTAAGAATAGTAGGACCTTTTAGAAGTTATAATCAAGTTGAACTATTAGGTAGTGATTTAGAACTTTTAGATTTAGATGCTCCTACTAGAAGGAGTGGTAATTT